>CAZWFZ010000014.1:0-17340 GCA_964633455.1 uncultured Candidatus Peribacteria bacterium
TCTTAAATCTCTTTTCTAGCTCTTCATTCTTATATCCTTCATCACCACTTGATAGCCGAAATCGGCAAGTGCTTTGTTGACGATTGCTAAGCGATCTGATTTTTGAGTAAATCGAGGAAGTTTGTCTTCTGCTGGATCCAGGCGTAAAAAAATAATACCATTTCTTACGTATCCGTTGAAGCTTATTGTATGAGTTGCAAATGGTCTGAGTTTTTCAATTGCAAGCGCACCTATGCTTTGTTTGACCATATGTTTGGTAGCGAGTCTTTGTTTGAGTATGTCTTGTACGGTCTTCATAATTATGGGGATTTAATAATTGAAGGACGATAGATGCTCGGAAGTTTTTTGATCCAAAAAAGGTAGATATTGATCCCAAAAAAGAGGCAGGCAATCATCACAAAAATAATTACCTTCCCCATGCGGTCAGGTCACTGCAAAAGCATCAGCGTCATCAATACAAGAGAAAATATCCATATAAACCATCTGACTTCGCTTCTCGACCATCCCAAAGCAAGCAACCTATGATGGAGGTGTGTATAATCCCCATGAAATGGATTTACTCCTCTTCTCATTCTATCAACTACTACCCAAATAGCGTCAAACAACGGAAGTGAAAGCACCACAATGACGGTACCAATTTTGGCACCTCACAACAATGCTAAGTAAGCCAATGCATATCAAAGACAGACTGTGCCAACATCTCTCACTACTCCCCTCGGACGGAATTCTATCCACGCATAGACGGCAGCAACGACAAAAAATACTCGCGCATACCCCTGTACTCATTGCAAAAGCATATATTTATCTGGGGTAATATCAGGGAAAAAGCTCGCTACTATACCTATGAGTAATGCGGTAGTTAAAAATCAAATACTAGCCATCCCCGTAGCCAATCCATAGATACCATCGAAAAAATTGATTGCATTGATAAACAACAGAAACCATCCTACCGTCAGTATATATTGGATAGCTTCAGGTAGAATAGTGGTCATCAAAGGAAGCGATTCTACACGTACAGCACCTACAAAAAAAGCTAGTGAAGCAACACCTATTTGTACGAGTAATCTCACCTTAGCAGGTACCGCTCGTTTTTTACTAATCAAATATTCCATCTCATCCCATGTACTTACCAATGCAAGTACCACAATACCCAAACACAAAATGAAAAAGGGAGAGGATGTACTCACGGGTAAGTAAGGTTTGTATAAGAGGAGTAAAAGTACTGCAGCAACCAACAAAAGGAAGATACCTTGGAGGGTAGGTACGCGTGGTCTTTTGGGGACATCAGGTCCTGGTTTATCCAAAATACCCAACGACTTCGTCAGGTGCAAACCACCAAATGCCAAAATACTAGCTATAGCTCACATAATGAGTAGGGTCGTCACCATGCTATCACAAAGAAGAAACATAAAATTTCATCAAAGATACTACTGATACAAGCACCTGTTGCAACGGATAGTCATATCTTTAGTATGTGTCTGCATCCAACACTTTTCTTCCATTTTCTCTCAACTTCATACACCATGACCTACGCGTTACATATTGCAAATGCAGATCTCAAAGATAAATCACCACTTGCTCGGAACAACTTTATCAAACTCATCGGCGTCAGTCTCGTAGGATTGTTTTTGCCGGCAATCCTGTGGTATGAATATCACCTCAGTCTTTCTCAAATTTTCCTTTTGGAAGCATTGTTTGGGTTGTTGATGATGTTACACCTCAGTTTTTGGACACTGAAATTCACCGCACGCTATGGAGCGGTACCTGCGATGTTTTTGGGAATAAGTATGTTTGTGGCATATTTTGTGATACTCTCTATCGCCAAAGAAATCTCGTGGGTGATATGGCTTCTTCCACTGATCTGATCTACCTATACCGCACTCTTTTGGACCTGATATCATAGTACGATGGTGCAATGAGTCAGTCATGACAAACATTTCGGTATACACCAAGCAACCATTGAATCTGCTTGAATCATGGCATGATTACTTGGTCCTCTCCTGGGTGGACTAGTTGCTGACGCATGGGGTACTTCTTACCTGTATTTGATAGCTAGTATCTGTCTTTGTATTTCGTGTATACCTTTCCTATTTCATCAACGTAAACATACATCGGTTACCTACACGCCCCCCTCACTCAAGAGATGTTTGCATATGATCAAAACACCATCTACAAGAGGCATTTTCATCACCTTTAGTACCCTAGGATATATTGATTTTGTGGCTAATATTGTTTGGCCGATTATTCTTTTTGCACTTCTCAATACCTACACCAAAGTTGCGCTCGTCAGTTTCGTCTCAACGATAGTGGTGCTCTTCATTATGCGAGCAATCGGCAAAAGAAGTGATGCAAAACGCAGTCAACAACATCTCCTTGAGAAACGAATACACTACTCATTTCGGGGACAAGGGAGCGTACGATTGCTCGCAGGGATATCACTCATCAGTGGTTTCTTTTCTCAATTTGCATTTGTAGTGATTGATACGATTCACAAAATCACGCACAAGGCAAACCATTCCTATACTATGACGCAATGGTACAAAATCACCTGAGCTCAAGAAAACTTAGCAGGAGCGCTTGATATGATTTATTTCCGTGAACTTGCTATTCATAGCATCAAATGCGTTGCCTGTATCTTGTTAGCATTACTCTCCTATACGTTTCCAGATACACTTTGGTGATTGATTTTGCCTTTATTTTGAGTAAGTTTGCTTATTTTCTTTTCATTTCATTTTTTGACGCTCACACAAACACGCAAACATGAAATATAATCACGGGAAAATAAAAAAAGAGCATCATCTCATGAAAGAGTTTGTGCCATTACTCAATGCACTCCAAAATATTCCTGGCATTCAAAGGATCATACCAGGCAAAATTAGTAGACAGCAGTCATGATCTAGCTTCTTGGGAGTGACCTATTCGTATACTACTCCCAGTGGACTCAAGTTTATGATGAAAAAATGAGGCACAGCTCAGGAGCTCTTCATCACTTGCACAGAGTCAGAGAGTGAAAACGTACAACTCGCAATCCATACTTGTATACAACAGTATTTATAATCTCCTTCATTGAAACAATGCAACCGCAAGACAAAGATCAAATTCTCCTTATTATTCGCAATCTTGATCAACAGAAAAAGTATGTGCCCTATTTTACTGATCTCGTCGAACATCCTCACTACGGTGTCATTTTTCGTGGATTGGATAGCGAAGAGATTGGACAAGTGCAGGCATGCATTGATGATTATATCAAAGAAGAACTCCAAGGTTACAAAACCAAGTGAGGAGAAATGTTTAGAAGATTTTATGCACTGCATCAGGATGTTTTTCGAGAGTTTAGAAGACTCAACGGTGAACCCAATGCCGAAGATCAAGAAGCTTTCCAAGCGCTTGGTAAAACAGTTGAAACAGAACTCTACAAGTTTGAGAACATGCTCACCCAAACGATGATGAAGAAACCACAAGGTCTCGACAAAACACTTGCAGCATTTTATGATATCGCCTATCGCTTCTTTCCCAAATATAATTTGATAGGCTAAGAGGTAAGCAAGTGCTTCTCTTGCATTCAGCCTCAAAAGGGATACAAGAAGGTGTTTTATTTGCTACTGCTTGGCATGTTTGCAAAGTTTTCATTGCTTCTGTGAATGTTTGCAGCGTTTATGCTGGTATTGGGAGGACTTATTGCTTGCTACGGACTGATAGTTTCCCAGGCCCCTAATGTCAAAGACAAACTGGATGTTATCATTCCTTGGCAGGGAGCTATTGGAGCAATTCTGATTCTGCTAGGTTTGTGGGATATTACGGTGGGACTCGGAGGATTAATTACTTTGTTCAAAGCAAGTGTTTTTCGAGGTATGATGCAGCTCTTGCTGACACTTAGTAAATTTGTACTAGGATTTACCTTGGGATATGGTGTCGTCACAAAATTGATGACCAGTAAAGCCCAAATGGATCCTGCCAAGATCAAAAACATGTACGATATGCTTATCGTGGTACAAGTCCCTTTCGGAATTTTGGCAATTCTCCTAGGATTGTTCATCATTGTCTTACAGATAATATAGTTTTATACCCACAAAATCTACTATGGAAAAAACTCCAGAAGAAATGAAATGATGTTGTGGCGGACACGGCTGTGGCACTGGTTGTTGCCAAGGGCATCTTTGGAAATGGATAGTTGGTATTCTGGTAGCCCTATGACTCATTTGGTTTGGGATGCACATTGGATATTCCAAAGCTATGCGAAGAGGTGGTCGATGAACTGATGGCGGTGGATGCGGTATGAGTAAATATTGGGATAAGGAGGGGAAAAGTGGCTGCTCCAAAGATGGTGGCTGTCCTATGCAACAAGCTATTGTAGAAAGCGGTGCTACCACTACTTGAGCATAATATCATGCGTTATCTTATTCTTGTTGGATTCTGTTTTATAGCTGGTATGTCCTATTTGTCACAAACTGGCTATTTTGGCGATAGTCAAATACAAGACATTACTAATATTGCCTGATCAATAGCTACGCCTGCATGACGAACTTTTAGTATACGAGGACTCATTTATGTGTGACTGATAATTGGTATATTCTACCAGTTATCTTCCCATCAAGAACATATACGTAAAATAAGACCATATCTTTTTGTCAATTTTATATGTCATGGTTTATGGTATGCATTTTCTACTATTGATGGGTACATTTGGGTAAGCGCGATCTTGATCATCTTGATGTGGTTATCTCTCTTGCCCATACATACTCTCCTTTCCCAAAGGAAAAATGAGAAACGAGAAAATATATGTCTTGCGATTCCCATCAGCATATACACCAGTTGGTTAACTATCGCCGCCCCGTTGAATATTGCATGAGCTATTAGTGACCTGTGAGGCACTTGGGCAGTTACCTCTATTTGATGGGTATTACTTTGGATCAGCATAAGCTACGGAGCGACTATCTGGATTACAAAAAATAGTAAGCGTATCAGCTTTTTAGCAGTCACCATCTGGGCATTAGCTGGCGTGATGGTAGCAAGAGAGTTTGATGCTCCCATCATTTTCTGGACCGCAGGAGGACTTATGTTGTTGACACTCATTATCATTGCTTACAACCGCAAGAGTTTACGTTGGTAAGCCATTTTCATCTACAAAAAAGATCCTGCGTGATGCAGGATCTTAGCTCTGGATATTCCAGACTTTTATTTATACTGGTTTTGCCAGTACGTGTACTTTTTCTGAGTGATTTTTCTCATGCAGTCATACGTATCAGTGTCAGTTAGATTAACTGCGATTGCAAGGAAAAGATCAAACTCTTGGTCCATGTGAGGGGGAAAACCAGAGGTCGAAAAAATATATCTTCCCAATCGTATTGCTCCTCCAAACTTCTTCTTATCAATGTCTTCGGTATCAAAGCTTGTTATAAGATTACCCTCCAAGACCCTGTACATTTTTTCGGTTGCAAAAAACATTTTTTCGGCAACTTTTTCAGCAGGGATATATCCGAGTGTCCGATACATAAATCTCCCAGTAGGGACATCGTATACCAAAAAGATACATCCCTTGCGCCCGTACAATCCGGCTTTATTTTCCTCGATGAAATAGTCTCCAATTCGCTTTGCTTCATTAGCAATCTCCTCAAGCTCTACATCATCATTGTAGCGGAAATAGAATTTCTTTTCTCCGTTGCATGCAGGGCATGTTTTTTCGCTTTGTTTGCACCCACGAAATAACGGTACAGTTCCCTTACCATTACAAACACCACATACGACTGTTTTGCCAGTTTTTGCCATATTTTTTAAAATTTAATGATGATCAATAAATTTAATGTACACATTTTATAAATAAAGTCAATAGATGCAACTATCTCGTACTTTTGATCAGAAAGCGTTTGCGGGTATAGTGAGGATTCATTTCTAGGAGGATGTGTTCAAAAAGTTTATGATAGGTCGAGAAAATAATAGGATGACTCTTTTTGAGGTCATAGTGTTGTGCATCTGAGAGCGCATGGAGTGTATTTGCTACATCCATCACCGTCATAGAAGATTCAAGTCACAGTGCATTCACCATCTGTGGATACAAACTCTTGGTATTTCTATAGCCCATTTCTTGCAACAAGGTTTCATCGAAATAGCGTCTATGATGCTCAGAAGAGAGCTTTGATGTCCTAATAGTAATTCATGTTTTTTCTTGTAAAGGCGGAAGCAAGTCAGCCAACTCAGTAAAGATAGATGGTTTGATACTGATTATTCATGCCTGGTGTAAATTACGAAGCACAGGTGCATAGGGTTCCGTGCCATGGAGAATACTACTTGCTATGATCAATGGTCTCCCGAGATGCAATTTGAGGTGCAAGAGTAAATATTCTATGGTCCTGATAGTAAGTTCTTCTTGGCTACGCGTTTTTTCAAATGGTTTATTTTGTCTCTGCGCAAAATAGCGCAAAAAATCTTTCATCAATCACACATTGAGGCGCTTGGGGAAATCAAGTATTTTCTTGGTGATCTCAAGTGTTTGATCCACAGGTTGCACTGCTAGACCCATACAGGGGAAGAACGCACGCATCAGATAATCTGGATTAGTGTAAGGAGAAGTGTCTAACGTTTCTGCAACCTCTTCGCGTACTACTCTTTTTTGCTGGATCGTTTGCAAATCATGTAACTGTTCTCCTACTTGTGGCGCCTTGGGGAATTTAATTGCGAGGTAGAAATCAGCTACCTTCATAAGCAATTCTCTCTCATCCATAGCTTCATTGAGATCGCAGCCATAGTCGCATGCTTTTTCTACATAGAATGCAATGACCTCCTTCCATGGTTTTGCAATAAAGTTTGATCAGACTAATTTGAGCGTATCTCGTTGGATATGCAGGGGGACTAATAGCTTATCTTCTCTCACCCTGATTCCATTCCCTCAGGAGGTGATCAGACGTAGAAACAGGTCTGCATGTGGCAGGAGCATTTCTTGTTCTTCAACTGAAAGAAAGGTATCATGCACAAAAGCAGGTGTTGATGAAATAGGTCTCATGATAATAGAGTAACTAGATAAATATTTATTTTGTTTTGGTACCAACTTCGTTGATACGATTTTTGTCATTTCTCAATCTATAATTATATGCTTTTGCGAGGATCTCGAAAATAGCAGACTGAGAAACAAATCACGACCTCTTCTGCAAATCTTCTAAGTACGGATTATCTGTGTCAAATTTCTTTTGCATGACACCAAAGTCAAATCATGGCTGTGAAATAAGGTTTCTACATGCTTGCAAGAATTTGGTAGTAGGATTTTTCTTGCCTTGCAATCTTTCATGTATCCACATAATTTTCTCAATCAATTGACGAAGCTTCAGTTCCTTGGCCTTGGAGAAGGAGAGTTGACCTGCCATAAATACTTCTTTGAGATCTTGGCCATACCCTTCTCATGCTCCTATCCATCCAATCACCAGGTCTGTGGGAAGTTTATACTCATTGATGAAAGCTTCAATCCTTCCGTATGTTTCTTTCGTTTCTGCATCATCAGACGTTGTCCCTGCTCAGAGATGGTCTTTTGAAGATCGGTTTTTACTCACCGCGTTGAGTGCAGTGACGTCAGCTCTCGTCGCATTGGGAATCACTGCTACGAATGCAGGTAAAGCTACACCATGTTGCTCTTTGATCTCTTTGAGTGCTTCACTACGATGTTGCATATCAATCACCTTGGCAAGCTTGTTGACCTGTCCTACTTGAAACTTATATCACTTAGTGAGAATGTTGTTCACAATCTTTTTAACGTGACTTTTGGTGATTCTTCTATTACCAGAGAGAGCTTGCAACAAATCATAATTGTAGGTCGCATAAATTTTGATATCTGTCTCGATAAATTCCTCTTGGAGTAATTGTTTGAGCGACTTCCCTGTTTCACCGATTACGTCATTTCGTTTTTCAGAGTTTTGTTCTCCTGCAATATCCTCTATCTGTTTGAGGTATCTTTCTAAATCGTCTGGAGTAAATGCCATGTGTATGCATAAAAAATAAAGTGCATGATCTATATGCACTTCATTGACTTTTTCAATCTAATAGATGAAATATGTGTTGTAGGAAAGCTACAACAATTAAAAGGCTGTACCTTCTCGATCAGCAGGATCTTGTTCAAACAACGCCTCGCCATAGACCGCATACAGCTCATCAAACAGCTTTTTGGCATGTGATGTGCTTCGCATGACATAGCGTTCCTCAAAAGTACTTTGTACTCGCTGACTTTCAGCAGTGCTAATATATCCTCCTCCGTACTTCAATGCAAATTCTTTTTTCAAATCCCTAATGATATCATTTCTTTCTTGTTTGGAAAAAATAGGTCTTGCATAGATGGGAGAGGATCACCATGCTCTATCAACAGCGCGCGCCATACGATACTTACCTTGTGGTGTCACTATGTAATAAACTCCACGAGAATAGTCACTACCAAGCGATTCAATTGTGCTCTCTTTGCTCTTTCAGGAAATAATCTTATTGATATCTGCCTGAAAGTAGGAGAAATACCTATCATGATATGCATATCCCAACGATTTAAAATCTTGTGCATGTTCCATGAAAAAAGTATATCTTCCGAGATGTGTTTTGAGATCGTATTTTTCAGAAGGAAGCGAACTCACAATTTTGAGTAGTGCTTGTGCGACTTTTCTCTGTTCTTCAGTAAACTCATGCATATTTTTCTCTGGTGTAATAAGCGCACCATTTTCTGCATTAATCATTCAATTATGCATGACTCCAAAGGTCTGCATAAACTCTTGCACCGTAGTTGGTACAAACTTGAGTTGATCAGTCACCGCATAGGGTAGTTCTCACTCTATACTCATACCCATTATCTTTTCGAGAGCATCTTTACATTCTGGGATAAGGAAATAATAGAGCAAGGTGGTACGGTATTCATTGCTGTTCTCTGCAGCAGTGATTTCACTAAAAGAGAGTGTATATGACAAGAGTAATTTCACTATCGTTTGTGATAAAAGTTTCTTCACCGCTCCTTGTAATTCTTTCTTGGTGGAGCCGCACGTTTCTAGCAGGTACGCGCTTAGTCTTTCAGCAATCTTTTCTCCATACTTCTGATTGAAATAATCTTGCGCTACTACTTTAGCTGTCTCTTGAGTAAATGGCAAATAGTGTTGATTTATATAACTCACCGCCTGCTGATTTTTTAAAAGATCTCATCGGGATGAGCCTTGTATTGACCATATTCATTTTCCTCGTTGATTTTCAATACCTTGTGCTATCTCTGGTAAACATTGCTTAATTGCACGATGTGAGGTAGCAGGTGTGATTTCAAATGCATGCATTTCATGATAATTTCCTCCAAAACTAAATACTCTCCCGTCGGTGCATCTATAAAAATTGTTGAAATAATTAAGCTGACCAGGAAGTGCAAACTCATTACCCAAGTCCTTTGTCTTATCCAAAAGCAATTGTCTCAATGCTGGTTCATAATCACCAAAATCCTGCCATGTTTGCAATTTATAGCCAAACTTCATGCACAGTTCTTTCCTTGCATACAGGTAGTCAAAACACGAGGCATCATCTTTTATTTGTTCATAACGCCAGTCATTATCAGCCCTTTGCAGCATTTCTCTCACCAATTCCTTTTTGAGTCCAAAGAGATCTTGCTGAGCATCTATTGCATAAAAATAGGTATCGAGATAGTCTGTCAAACGAGTAGTCATCTGACTGAGCGATACCGTTTCACTCTGTTCTGGAGAAATATGATGTTGATTAAGAATTTCTTTTTCCTGTTTCATAAGTCCTTCATACAATGGCAAAAATGCAAACAAGAAACGCTTTTGCATCTCCTCACTTCACGTTTCGGTCAAATATGAAAAGTCATATCCTTGCATATTGAGTCTCACCAATAAGCCATTCAATACTTCTCATAACTCCCTGAGTTCATACTCATGTGATGAATATCTATACAGCGTACGATCTGATTTCATGCGTTGCTTTTCTCGTTCATTTGCTACTAACAACAAGAGATCATGTGTCAACTTATCCGTATATCACTTTTTGAAATAGTCTTGCACTATCTTTTTGCCATCAATGACTCGGTAAGGTGTATCATCGTTTGCACTTTCATCATCTCGCATCATTCTGGCGACAAGCTTTTTTCATTCAACACGATAGTCATTGTATCACGTTGCCTGCCTTCGTTCGCCAATAGCAATATCATACTTTTGTCCGTCAGAGGTAATATACTTACCTAGCTTCTTGAGTTTTTGATAGCGATTTTCTACTCATATCTTGGGAATACTGCCTGATGGCAGAGTATTTTCATTTATTTGATGATCATCCTGTGACTCTCGTGTCTCGCGCATCTCTCCCTCATATTCCTTGAGATGCGCATACAATTCAGCCTGCTCTATATCACTACTCGTGGTACTATACAATGGTCGAAAGACCTCATCCAAGAAATGTACCATGGCTTCATACTCGCCATCTCCACGCAGAAAAACATCGAGATTATTACCTTGCGAAATAAGCAAACCCAAGGTGTTTTGGAGCTCATTATCATCAGGAAAAGCGAAATCGCGATAACGAATATGGAGTACCTTGACCATTTCATTTGCCAGCCACTTCACCCTTTCAAGCTTTTTCTCTGGCGTATCATACTCCGTCACAAACCTATCTTGATACCTATCCGCATTTTTGAATTGGATATTGTGCAAGATTTTCTCATGTATCTTTTGTTGGTGTGTATAGTTTTCAACTCACTTGTATGCACCAAGTGCTCCTCCTGCCAAAAGTGCAGTAACAATAGCACGCTTTATTTTCCTTTTATTCTTTATCAATGTATCCTGTACTCATGATCTATTTTGCAGAGCTAGCCAACCGACATCGGTTCCCAAAGCCGATGCTTTGAGAGACCAGCCATGCTGTTTGTACATGGAAGTGATTTTTTCTTTCGTATATCTTCTTGAAGTGATTGCCCACAACGCTTGTCCACCGGACAACCTCAGATCTAGGTTACCAATTTTCAATGAGATCTCTTCACCCATTTTGACTCTCGCACCTACACGCATAGCAGCAACTCCTTCGTAGAGAAGCTCATCTGTATACTCTGCCACAAATTCAAGTTTTTCTATGTCATATCCCAACTCTTGTAAACCGCTCATTATCCGTCTTTTCACTGCCTCTGTGCGATACGCTTCCTCCAGACGCTGAACCTGCTCTCTATAATCTGGTGCATTTCTCTCTGGAGCCAAGAAAAAACTCATCAGCAACATGTCCTTTGAAAAACCAGTTCCTATGCCTAGATTATCCAACAATTGTCCTGCCTCATATACGGAAAAGTTATCAAAACTCCCTCATTCAAACAACAAGAACTTCTGCTTCAATAAGCGAATTTGCTCAGTTTTGAGCCAATCTCCGATGATAGGATCAGATTTCATATCAAAGGCATCTTCCATACGCTCACTTGCTAATTTGGTTGCTTGAGGACTGATATCAACGGGTACATAGGTCTTGTCTGCTAAGTCTTGGCGCACTTTTTCTGGTAACTGCATCAAATAATCAACTCACTTTTCACCATTTCACGGTCCGAGGTGCACTAGTTTCTTGACACGAGACTTGCGTAACTCATCTGCAATGTATGGCGCAAGTTGCAAAAATAGATCACGCTCCTGCTGACTAAATAATCATGCATATGCAGGATCATGTACTGCGTCAAGGTACAATGTCATCCCACTACGTGCAGGATCATGTTTATATCCTCGTTCATAGAGCCGTTTTCCATTACTTTTGCCTTCAGCCACATCAAGCGCATAATTATGTTTTTGTTGCAATGTTAAACCATTCTCCAGTATATCTTGGGATAATAATTCATGTAAATTTATTCAAAGATTACGTTTCATCAATTACGATTGTTTCCAGAAAACAGTGAAGAGACTCAATAAACTTGTGTATAATCTGGCACTATGTACGATAAATCACGACATCTCATCAGCACTAAACAACGCGATGGCAATTTTATTGGGGCCGTAGAGATTGATTTCTACGTCCATAGCAAAAGCATCGTCCTTGATAATCTTGCATTGTTTGAGGGTTTTTTTGTCATTACCCACGTATTTCTTGTTGGCTGGATCTGGTCAGAGCAACACTTTAGCAGAAATTTTTGCCGCTATTCTGCGCGGGAGGAAGTCCTCGTACAGATAGCTCTCAAACGCTGGCGCTATCGTCTGCGTCCCCAAGAAAGCGTAAATGGTGTTTTGGCTCATCAATAAATCTTCGTACAATGCTTTGAGTCCTGCAACTCACTCAAAATATTGAATCCTTGGTCTGTTGTCATATTGCTCTGCCAGTGCAGCAAATGCAGGCAGTTGTAGTTTGAACGACTCATACTTTTCTTCAAGTTTTTTGAAAAGTTGCTCTGGCGCAATCGCAAAAAAATGAGTCACCCCTTTGTACTCGATACTTTGCATGACTTGTTTTTCTTTGAGTTGCTGGAGAATCGTATAGGTCGTTCCTCTGTTGAGTCACGCCTTCCTCGCGAGCGAACTCGCGGGCGATCTTCCCATTTGCAACGCCACCAAATAGACCTGAGCTTCTTTCTCAGACAATCCATACGCTTTGAGCACCTGTACCAATGTTTCGTCCATAGATCACCACAAAAAGTAAAGCTCTCAAAGTATACGTTGAAAAGGTGTTTTTTGCAAAAAAATGGCTATTTTCTGCGGAAAATAATCATGCTATCAATATCTATATCAGTTTGTCAATATATCTAGTGCTATATATTAGAAAAGTTATATAGGTGATCTGTAATGTTCGCTACTGATGTCGGATTCGTCTGTTTTCTTCTCGTTAATTTTAAAAATAAACCTTCATTGTCTATCCAAACTTTCACCGTAATTTTACAATTTTTTTTGGTAATATTTATTTTTGTACAACAAATATGACCGATGGAATAAAATCTTTTTCATCTTTCATTCAAGAATATTCATCTCATTTTAATTTATCTGACTGAATAGAAATTGTTTTAAATCAGACCTTTTCTAACATATCTATAATTGTATCCTGTGAATAATAAAAATCTTGAACATCAAAAAATCAATTTTCAGTCATTAATCTTGCAGTATATGGATCGCCATCTTTTAATATTGGAAATGCAGGATTAACTAGAAATTCAAATTCAATACATTTTTTTCAGTAAAATCCTTCGGGATTTCATATTATAAACTGAAATTTTCATCACTCTTTAAGTACTTGAAAAATATCTGAAAATATATTTTCAATAACCTCTTTATCTTTTATAGTTTCGTAAACATACATTGAATATACCTCATCAAATTGTATTCAAAAATCCGTGACCCTTTCTATTCATTTTTTTGATAAATGAACGAACTTTCATCACTTTTTATTGTTTAAATTAGCTGTTTTTATTGCTTCTTCGTCAATATCTACTCAATAAATATTTTCACTTCAGTTTTCGAGAAGAAAATTCGCATAATGTCCATGTCAGCATCAAAACTCTAATATATTTTTATGTTTCAAATCTCATATATTTTGGATAATTTTATGAAACAAAATATTATCATACTGCCTATTTTTTAAAGAATGTCACACATGAAGCGAGGCAATTTCTTTGTAAATAGTTTCAGAAATGTTAGTCATTCAACGTTTTAGTATATGCGATGCACTTTCGTTAATTGCGTGATTTTCTCTTAAAGTCATAATTTATAGATAGAATAAAAAAAACTAATTAATATTTTTAATTTTACTCTTTTTTATTAAAAAATGCAAATTTTTTGAAATTCTATTTTCAATCTCAATATTCCATTCGCTTCGTCATAGTTTTGCCACCCATTTGCTCGAACAAGGCGTCGATGTACGCTATGTACAAGCATTACTCAGACATAGCAACATCCGTACCACACAAATCTATACCCATGTGATGCAACCTGCCTTACATCGCATTTCCTCTCCCTTGGACAATATTGCTTGAGATATATCGGTGTAATTTTGTCTATACATAAAAAAACCTCAGCCTTTCGACCGAGGATTTTTTGCTCCACTAACGTAGAGTAAACATATAGTTATTATATTTTAGTTTTGGAGGAAGTTAAGCTTTTTCAAGGAAATATGGAGGAAGATTATAGTGGGTTTGCAGGGACTCGAACCCTGGACCAGTGGCTTAAAAGGCCATTGCTCTACCAGCTGAGCTACAAACCCATGAAATGATGGATACCTATACCTAAAGATCTAAGTAAACATCACACAATTGCAGCACATTAGAAATGCATTCTCAACTTCTTGTACATCTTGGAAGAAATCTTGAGGGTATAAGAAATACCATCAATCATTACTTTCTTTTTGATCAAGTTAATTTTGTATGATCTTTTGGTAGCTCTCATACTGTGTGATCTGTTATTTCAGGATTTGGTACCTCTTCCTGACAACATACATACTCTTGGCATCACGATAAGAAAAAAGATAAAATAGTTTTATTTTTTAGCTGCTGGTTTAGCTCATGCTGCTGGCGCTGCGGCAGCTGGTGTTGCACCTGGTTTTGCTCATGCCGCTGGCGTCGCTTCTGCAGCTACAGCTTTGACTTCTTCTGGTTCATCACTGAAGGCAACGGTAGTCAAGATAGGTTGATCAAGATCATCCACTACTTTTACATTTTTGCCAGCATCGATATCTTTGAAGAAGATAACTTCTCCCTCTTCAGCCAAATGAGAAATATCAATCTTGATATCATGAGGCAAATCCAAAGGCAATGCCTCTACAAATACCGTATGTCTCAAGATTTGGAGTGATCCCAAATTTTGTTTTTCAAACAACGATTGTCCTACAAGCACCAATGGTACTTCTGCACGTACTATCTCATCTTTGCTAACTGCAAGGAAGTCGATGTGAATCAAATGATCCGTCACCGGGTTGAGTTGAATATCATGCACCAAGACCAACTGGTCGATCTTGTCACCTTCAAGTTCAATAGCAGTACTTTTACCAGCTTTGTGATATGTCTGTACCATTTTGATTTTGTCTACAGAAATCATGAGTGGTTGAGCCAAATTTTTACCATACACAACTCCAGGCACAAGTCCTTGTTTTCTCAGAAGTTTGACCTTCTTACCAGTAACTTCACGATGGGTGACAGCGAGTTTCATGACAACACAATGAAAGATAAATACATAATTGGACTATTTTGCCTCTTCTTCAGGTGCTTGTGCCTCAGGCATCGTCTGAGGTGTAGCAACTACCTCCTCTGTAGGTGTCGGTGCTTCAGGAGTTGTTTCAACAACTGGTGCCGCTTCAGCTTCAACAACAGGAGCAGTCTCAATAACAGGTGTAACTACTACCTCTTCTACAACTGCTTCAGATATAGTCTGAGGTGCTGTAACAACTAGAGTCAAAAGATCCATTCCTCTTGTTTCAGCTTTTGAAAGACTTTTCATTTTAGCACCTTTACCTACTTTGTCTCTGAGGTAATAGAGTTTAGCTCTTCTTACTTTGAATTCATCCAACAATAATACTTTGTCGAATTTGGGAAAAGATAATGGATAGATTTTCTCTATAGTCAAACCAGCAACTTTACCTCTGATAGTGAACGTTCCAGAAGGATGATTTGGATGCTGTACTTTGATAACTAAGCCTTTGAACTTCCATATTCTCAAGTTAGCCTCATCACCAATTTTTTCGTGCAACTCAAGTTGCTGTCCTGGCTTGATAGGGAGGATCATAGATCATTGCGACTGATGGATCGCTTGCAACATAGACGTGTTCATGAAAACAATGCAAATAATAAAGTTATCCTATACTGTTAGCAAAGAGTAATTATCCTCTTGCTTGTCTCTTGACGACTTCTGCTTTCCACTTTCTTTGTTGATCAAGTTGTTTTCTGATATCCATAATCACAACCTTCTCTACTCTGACAAGTGCCTGTCTCAACTTCTTTCTTGCTTTGGTATGTAGTCTCATCGATGGAAGTACATAAATAAAATAAACTAGTGTTGAGCAGCGGTAATCATCGCTTGGGTGATACCATATTTTTTGATTCTTTTTTCTGCCATGATCTTGGTTTTAGCAATCCATGCAGTTAATCCTTCCTCTTTTTCTCTCTTGAGTAAGGTGTTGTACCAGCGAATGGTATTCTCATATTTCTTTCCAGATTTTTTCCTTTTTCTGTTGGGATTCTGGAATAAATGTTCTGGTTTACCCGATTGATTTCTAGATGGCATGGGACGAACGACTAGTAAGGTAAAGGAAAACTAAGGGACTATTTGATATATTTAGCCAAGTATGCGAACGCTTTGTTGGCCTCAGCCATTTTGTGTGTATCTTCTTTCTTTTTGACCGCATTTCCTTGGTTGGAGTATGCTGCCAAAAGTTCCTCAGAGAGTCTCAAATACATAGGAGAGCCTTTCTTTGCTCTAGAATAGTCTACAATCCATTTGCATGCATAGAAAAATCTTTTCTTAGCTGGCACCTCGACTGGTACTTGATAGACAGCACCTCCAATTCTCTTGGATTTGATCATGACTTGTGGTGAAGCATTATCAATTGCTGACTCCCAAACTGCGAGAGGATTGACGTGACCGTTCTTTTTGATTTCGTTGAGTGTATCGTTGAAGATACCTCTTGCAATATTCTTCTTGCCTTCGAGCATCAAGTAATTGATGAATTTCTCTATTCTCTCGGTGGTTGAAGGTAATGAAAAGAATTGCGGTTTCTTGAATTTCTGTGCCATGAGTTACACCAGTCGAAATACTAAAAATATAATTTACCTGAGTGTGTTATTTAGCCTTGGGTCTCTTTTGACCATACAATGATCTACCTTGTCTTCTATTTTCTACAGGATTGGTATCATAGACACCTCTCACCACGTGGTATTTCACACCCGGGAGATCTTTTACTCTACCTCCTCTAATCATCACAACGCTATGTTCCTGCAATTTATGTTTTTCACCAGGAATATAGGCAATGACTTCAGTGCCGTTTGATAATCTGACTTTGGCAATTTTACGTTGCGCAGAGTTAGGTTTCTTTGGAGTAGTTACTGTCACCTTGAGACACACACCTCTCTTGAATGGACAAGCGAGATCGCTGTGCTTGTTGTTTTGGAGCGTGTTGGTAATAAACTGCAACGCAGGCGCCTTGGATTTCTTCTTATTGGTGGTTCTACCTTTTTTGACCAATTGGTTGATAGTAGGCATCAGGAGTTTTTGTACTAAAAAAAAGAGTGCGAAACTTTACTACCTCTCTAAGAGGATTTCTTTCAAGTCGCAGATGACTGTATAGACATCCACAGATAAATTGCAAGAGAAAAGTTGTTGACTTTTGATATATAATATGTATATGTTGTATTGTCTCAGATCATGTGTTTGAGAAGGTCATTACAATTACCAAATT
>CAZWFZ010000015.1:0-16449 GCA_964633455.1 uncultured Candidatus Peribacteria bacterium
CTTCATTTATGTCAACCCCCTTTTATTTCTTTTGATCTTGCAAAACTCCTGACCTTTCACTACAAAGAAAAGGAGTATACACTCACGATGAGTTTTGTCTTTCTTGTTGCTCTCTTTGACGTTCTGTTTTCCCTGACATATGTACCGGTTTTCTGCTTCCAGAGCTATGTGTAGCTTGCTACAAGCTTACGTACGCCACAGCAAATGAGCCCCTTTCTTTGGAGAAAGCACACCATTTACGTACAGAGACGCTAACAAGAAGATGCTAATCTCATTCTTCTTTAGTAACACCATCATATATAGCACATGGCCATTCTCAGTTGGATTATTGGCGGCGGTATCGGTATCGCCATAGGGTTTATCTTGGGTAAAATGACTTTCGAACGTTTATTGACCAGCAAAAAACAAGCAGCAGAAAACTTCGTGACCAAAGCGGAGTCTGAAGCAAAAAAAGTAGCACAAGAAGCAGAATTTAAAGCACAAAGATTGGTAGAAAAGACAGAAAAAGAACTCGAGCACAAACAAAAGAAAATTGATCAGTACGAAGAAAGAATCGCTCAAAAAGAAGAAAAACTCGATCAGAGAATGGAAAAGCTCGAGGAAAAGAAAGAAGAAATGAACAAAAAATCGCTTGAGCTCGAAAAACTCGTTGAAGAACAACAAGGGAAACTTGCAAGTATGGCGCAACTGACACCCGAGCAAGCTAAACTCCAGCTCTTTGAGCAACTCGAACAAGTCCACAAAGAAGAAATAGCAAAATTCATCAACAAGATGAAACTCATCAAGGAGGAGGAATCCAAAGAAGATGCAGCCAAAATTATCGCCAAAGTCCTCCCGAGAGTTGTGCAAGAAGGACTGAGTGAACATTTGACCACTATGGTTGATCTTCCTACCGAAGACATGAAAGGTAAGATTATTGGTAGAGAGGGGAGAAATATTTCTAGTTTTGAGAAAATCACAGGTGTGGAAGTCACGATTGATGACACCCCCTTGACGATCAAACTCTCTTCTTTCGATGCTGAGAAAAGATTCATTGGCGCAGAAACCATGAAAAAACTATTGAAAGATGGGAGAATCAATCCTGTCTACATCGAAAAACTCTATGAGGAAACCGTCAAAGAGACTGCAGAGCTCTTTATCAAAAAAGGGAAAGAAACGCTTGCTAAGCTCAATTTGGGTATGATGAAACCAGAAATTGTTGAACTCATTGGAAGATTTCATATCAGATATAGTTATGGACAAAATCTCTTGCTCCACAGTATTGAGGTAGCGAGACTTTCAGAATTATTGGCAAATGAATTGTGACTCAATGCAGAGCTTGCGAAAAAAGCAGGACTCTTGCATGATATTGGCAAAATCGAAGCTGGTAACGGTGAAGCACATACCAAGGTAGGTGCTGAAATTTTGAGAAAACACAAAATGCATGACTGTATCATCAATACAGCTGAAGGACACCACTTTGATGTAGAACTCCTCTATCCTGAAGCACGAGTGGCAACTGCTGCCGATATTGTTTCTGCATCTAGACCAGGTGCGAGATTCGATACCAAAGAACTCTTTATCGAAAGAATGAGTAATCTTGAAAATTTAGTTGGTTCTATTCCTGGTGTACAGAAGACCTTCATTATGCAAGCTGGTAGGGAGATCATGACCTTCTTCAATCCAGAATTGGTAGATGATATTGCATTAGAAAAACTGACTCAAGAAATAGGACAAAAAATTGAAGACCAACTCGACTATCCAGGAGCTATTAGGATTATTGGCATCAGAGAACAAAAAGTTATCCATAACCTCAGATAGAGCATTTATTTTTGTTTCTCGCACGGCATGTATCCGTATATTACGTTGGGATCTATTACGTTGTATATGACGTGAATTGGTCTCCTGGTGGGAGCTTTGGTTTTTTTGTGGACAGCGAATCGATATGCTAAAAAACATGCACTGGAAGTGACTCACTTCTTTGGGACATTCTCACTGGGGGTTATTATTATTTATTTGTTGGGCACCTATACGCGATATCTGATTGAAGATTTTGTTATCTTTCCCATTGATTGGCAATATCGGATACTCTACCTGAGTCCCTATGGATACAAATTTCATTTCCTAGGCATCGTTGTGGGCATGATGACTACGGGTTGGTTATTTCTCAAAAAAATCCCTGAAAGTACCCACGATGCATGGATTAGCACGTTGTGTCATGCATTCTTGTTGGCGCTGCTTCCTATTGGTATTGGATTGGTATTGGGAGATAATTTTATCGGTAAGCCTGTTGAATCTGGATGGTATGTTTCTGCTCTCTTGGCAGAAAGTAAGGTAGCTGCCTACGATAGAGTAATCCCCTTGGGATTATATTTGGCACTCTTTGGACTTATTGGACATATTCTCCTTGCATGGCGAGAAGGCAATCACAAACGTTATGCCGGATACTGGTGATGGGCGAGTGTTTTTTTGTTTTTGGGCATTCTCCTTGTCTTTCAACAGTATGCGAGACATATTGTCATACGTGTAGGAGGATATGCACGAGATATCAAACAATACGTAGCATTTGGACTTGCCCTTCGACGATTATACCATGCATGGAAAAAACATAGATCCCTCTCTTAATTTTTCTTGTTGCCATTCATGAGACTCCAGTTTACTGCTCAAGATAGTATCTACAAAATTTTCAAAACAATTAGAAAAATACCCAATTACAAAGAGGTACGTATTTTTATCGATCCCAAACATAGTTTTTTTGAAAATCCTCGGCGAGGCAAAGAAATCAAAGAAACAATAGAAAAAAAACAGCTCAGTGCGCAATTTATTGTACAAGATTTTACGACTAAAAGATATTTTGAAGATATTGGCGTGCCAATTGTTTTCGAGCAATATACTCCCGTGATGAAATTTCTGTGGCAGTGCTATCATCTCCTCTTTGCCACCAAAGACTTTCATAACAATCTCTTTGTCAAACAGAATTATGTTTCTTATTTAGTATTTGGTGCTGAACTTGTCGTGATTTTTTGAGTGCTGTACATCTTTTGGGGACTCCTCTCTCCCAATGCGATAGTAACCTTGACTCCTCAGTATACCATCAAACCCCTAATCTATAATTTTCGCTATTATCCAAATGCAAGCGGACCTCCTGAGACGGGGAGAAAATTTATTACCCTCCCCTATTTCACCTGATCCGCCCCCTTCGAACAAGAAATGACTATTAATGTACAAAACATTACCTTTTCCACTACACAAGCACAAGGAGAAGTGATTATCTATAATACCTTGCCTGAAGCACTCTCTTTGGTAGCTGCGAGTAAACTTGTTGGGCCAAACGACATATTATTTTTGACCGATCAATCTGTAGAAGTACCTGGGGGCAGTGAGGCACTTCCTGGATCTGCACGTGTTCGTGTCACTGCGGTAGCAGAAAGAGAGAACGGTGAACCCATCTGAGATGAAGGAAATATTGCCAAATGAACACGCCTTTTGATCAAAAATCTTGCGGAGAGTAAAGAGATGCAACGTATTTATGCGGAAGCAAGTATACCATTTGTAGGAGGAGCAACCGAAGCACTAGGCACTGTTTTGGCAGAAGATATCGAGAAAATTGAACAAAAAATTACTGATCACGTCCAAGAAAAAAGAAAGGAATTGCTCCAAAGTGCCTTTACGCAACAAGATTGATATGTCCTCTTGTTTGATGATCTCATCACCGTTGATATTCAAGAATTTAATACTACCTCACACGAAGGTGAGGCAGCAGCGTTTATAGATGGAAAACTCAAAGGAAATATTAATTTCTTCTATGTCACTTGGAATGATTTACTTAGGGGGACACAAGCCTATTTGGAGGCAAGACCGAGCGAAAACCTGTATCATATTACTCCTGATTCCAATAGCGTCACTTTCTTCACCTATACACGTCACGATTCCTATGACCTCTTCATCATTCCTACACAGATAGATCTGATTTATAGTTATCATTTCGCGCTAGATGGGAACGGCCTCCTAGCAGAAATCAAGGAAAAGATAGCATGACTAGATACGTCATCTGCACAGGCTATTTTGATGAGTTACCCAGAAATTGGTGCTGCCGAAATCACTATTAGCCCAGGTCGGTATACGACACTTCCCTCATTAGCCTCCAAGATTCGCTTCCGCTTTCCAGAAAGCGCAAAAATAAACTAGATAAAGGCTAAATAAAGCCAAAATACTAAAAAATACACTAAGATGTGATAACCTATTGTTATCAAAAAGGCTTTCGCTACGTACAACAAAGGACCAAGAAGATAAAAAGGGCTAAGGATTGTACATATACATAAAAAAATTTTAAGTTTTTCACTCTTGAAAATGTGGTGCGTCTAACTACAAGTACTACATCTTGTAGATAAAAATAGAAAACTGCTACTATATATTGTGTTTATTCGAAAATTACGTGTCGTAAGGAGATGCGCCATGTTTTTTCTTTGTCCTTGATTTTATTTATCTAAGTATACGTTGTTCACTATGACTATTATTTGAAAGAAGCATGTATTGGATGGTACCAAGGTAAGCAATAGACAAAGTGTCTTCAAAGATTTGTACACCAAACAAAAACAAGCTGTTTGGTTTCCTGAGGAGATCAATATCCAACAAGATATCAATGATTATCAATCACTCGCAAATGACGAGAAAGAACTTTTCCACCAACTCGTTGCCTATTTCACCACTACAGAGCTCTTGGTACAAAACGTACTAGGTGAGTCATTTTATCCGTATGTGATCGATCCCAGAGCCAAAATGGCCATGACTATTCAGATGTTCATGGAGGATATTCATAGTGATTTTTTTGAAATCATTCTCAATAGTTTCAACCTCGACCATGAAACACTCTATCTCATCGCTGAAAATAATCCTCTCATCAAGAGAAAACAAGAAATGGTGGCTCATTATGCAAACAAGATCTCTGTCTCCAACGGAGGTGTCGACCCTGATACGCTCGAAGGGAAAAAAGCTATCTTGATGGCTATTTTAATCAATAATGTTATCCAAGAAGGCACCTGGTTTTATAGTGGTTTTGCTCTCTTCTTCGCTATGAGAGAGACGGGCAAAATGACGAATATCTGCAATGGCGTAGATCTCATTTTGATCGATGAAAGTTTTCATATGAGGCTTGGTGTAGAGATGGTCTTGGGTATTCTCGAAGAGAATCCTGAAATCACTCAAGATCACGTCTTCGTCCAAAATGTACAACAATGTATTGTAGATGGGACAGAACTTGAATTATTGTTTCTCAAAAGCTTACTCGGTGACAGGCAAATATTTGGACTCAGCTACAATGAAATGGAAAGTTATCTCAAATATGTGACCGATAGAAGACTCGAAGAACTTGGTTTCCCACCCCATTACCATATAGACCACAATCCTATCAAATTCCTAGAAAAACAAGACTTGATGACGCTCCAAAACTTCTTTGAGACCACTCCAAACCAATACACTAACTTCTAAATATTCTTTTATTTCTTCCTAACTACAACGGGTATCATGGCAAAAGTCGTTATTCATAGAGATGGGGCACAAGAAATTTTTCAAACAGAGAAGATTATCCAAGCAATTCAACAAGTGATAGAGCCACTCAAATTGAGTGATCCCTTCATTCCTATGTTCAAAATCATCAAAAATTTTGAGCTCAAACTTCCTGATCAAATCAGCACCAACGAAATTGATCGTTTGTTGCTCAAGGCTATTGAAGGATTGATTAGTGATGACGCTATCTATGATGCTATTGCTACCGCACAGCTGGTCAAGATCATCAACAAAAGCGTCAATACCTATTTCAAAAGCTTCAGAGAATATATCGAATTTGCTGTACAAGAAAAACTGCTGAGTACTGATCTCCTCAATTTCGATCTCGATACCCTTGAACTCAGCATCAACTATGATTTTGACAAAGAGTTTAACTATTTTGGACTTGATACCCTCCAAGATAGATATCTCGTCAAAAATCGCCAAAAAGCTATCATTGAAAAACCACAGTGGATGTGGATGAGAGTTGCTATGGGACTCTCTTTGCTCGAAGCAGACAAAGAAAGTTATACCCTCAAGCTCTACAAGAAATTTGCACAACTCAAATATATACATTCAACTCCTACGCTCTACAATGCAGGTACTCCGCACTCACAATTGAGTAGTTGTTACATAAATGTCTTGGAAGATAGTATGGAAAGTATTATGGAAAAAGCTACAGAGACCGCATATTTCGCTAAATTTGCAGGAGGCGTAGGTACCTCTATCACCAAGCTGAGAGCAAGTGGTTCTCATATCAAATCACTCAATGCTAAGTCTAGTGGTCCTATTCCGTTCATCAAAATTTTCGATACCGTCATCAACTCCATTATGCAAGGAGGAAGAAGAAGATCATCACAAGTGATCTATATGGAGCCACGGCATTACAACTTCGAAGAATTCCTCGATCTCAAAGAAACCAACGGCAATGATTATGTCAGAACGAGAAGTCTCAATACGGCGTGTTGGATTCCTGATGAATTTATGCAAAGAGTCATTCACGATGACAACTGGTATTTGGTAGACCCAGCAGAGTGCCCAGAGCTCACTACGACCTGGGGCAAAGCATTTTCTGAAGCCTACCAATCAATATGCGACCGTGCTGATGCAGGTGATATCAAATTATTCAAAAAAGTAAGAGCACAGGATCTCTATAGAGATATGCTCATGAGAGCTGCCAAAACAGGTAACTACTGGCTCAACTTCAAGGATAGACACAACGAAAAAAATCAAGCTCCTAGCTATAGTCTCATTCATTCATCTAATCTCTGTACCGAGATTAGTATTCCAAATAATGAAGGAAGTACTGCGGTATGCACCCTTGCATCTATCAATCTCGCACGTATTATTGACACCAAATTGACTCATCAAGTTGACCTCAAACAAATGAGTGTTGAACAAAAAGCAAATCTTATCAACTGGGAAGAACTCAAAGATACTATTCACACAGCGATTAGAGCGCTCGACAATGTCCTGGATATCAACTACTATCCTTCAGAGGCATCCAAAAAGAACTCACTTGACCTCAGACCACTGGGATTGGGTGTCATGGGATTGGGGGAATTGTTGATTCAATTGCATATACCATACGAACACAAGGACGCGCTCACTTTGTCAGATCAGCTAGGTGGATTCATCTATGCAGAAGCGCTAGCAGCATCCGCACAACTTGCTACTGAGAGAGGCACCTTTGGTGATTGGTCAGCAGATCGCTACAGCTATGGACCAAGAAGAAATGCGCTCTTGCTTGCTATTGCGCCAACTGCGTCTATTAGCAATATCGCTGGCACTTCTAGTGGTATCGAAACCTTCTTTGCAAATGTCTACTCGAGAGAAACACTCAGTGGCAAATATACTATCATCGTCAAACAACTTGTTGATCAACTCAAGGAAGCAGGTATGCGAAATGAAGAGATTAAGAATAAAATTATCGCAAATGGTGGTAGTATCCAACATATCTCTGAACTCGATGGTCACCTCGACAAACAAATTTTCAAAACAGTCTATGAAACCACCCCTTTCTCACAAGTGGATATAGCTGCCGTCTGGCAGAAACATGTAGACCAAAGTATCTCGAGAAACATGTATATCAAAGAAGAACTCAGAGATAATCTCTTTGATATCTACGTTTATGCATGGCAACAAGGACTCAAGTCTACCTATTACTGTTTCATCGAAAAAACTATCCAAGGCGAAAAATATAACCAAAAGATCAACAAGAGAGGAGAAAGAACTGGTTTTGGCAAAGCAGTTACTGCAACTACAGCTTGAGGATTCGGTACACCAACCCCAGAAACAACACAACCCACTGCTCATGGTTTCCGTGGACTCGATCCCAAACAATTGACGGCAGAACAAAAGATAGATCTCGAACAACAAATGAGATCTTCCAAATGAGATGAGTATGTCGATCAGCTCAAAGCTGGTACTCTCTACAACGGTGCATGCCCGATTGATCCTTTTGAAAAGGTAATGTGTACTAGCTGCCAATAGCTTTCTATTGACTTATCAACCTGTTTCATTATACGGGACGCATTTGTTTGTCCTTTACGTTTATGTATGCTCTTGGAAGTCTTTAGAAAAGATTTTGACTCGCGACTACAAGCGTTTGTTGCTCAAAAATTGGCTAGCGTAAGTGCGCTTACCCATGCTACAGCAACAGATGCTATGCGAGCCTATCTTGCGCAGTTTATACAACAAGGGAAGCGTGTGAGACCGTACCTCGTTTTTTTGCTTGCCAACGAAACTACTCGTCTTAGTGCAGAACAGCTCCAAGCTGCATGTATAGCTCATGAACTTGTTCACACCTTTGCACTGATTCATGATGATGTGATGGATCAAGGAATTACAAGACACGGATCTCCCACCTATCATCTAGCTATTCAAAAAATAAACTCCTATGCACAGGTGGAGCCTGCTATGAACCAAGCCATTTTGGTGGGCGATCTAGTCCTCTCCTGGGCGACGCAAATATTTACTCAAGCAATTACGGATCCCAAGGCACAAGATCTTTTCTTCCGTATGCTTGATGAAGTTATGATTGGTCAAAGTGGAGATATTCATCTCTCTCATAGTCCTCTCCAAGAGAACAATAGCACTATTATTGCCAAAGATACCTTCAAGAGTGCTCATTATACGTTTTGCAAACCGCTGATGGTGGGTGCAACCTTGTGATGAAGTAGTGATATCACTGGTTGGGAGGAAATGGGTATATCATTATGACTCGCCTATCAGCTAAGAGATGATTATATGGATCTCGTATGAGGACATGATAACAAAACGTGCTTCTCAGATCTCCACGAAGGAAATCAGACTTTGCTCCTACGATATGCACTAGCGCATCTCGAGACAACCGACCGCCAACAACTTGCTGGATATCGCTGAAAACTCCTCACTCCAGAGGAACAATCTATAGCTACCGCACTTATCGAACGCTCTGGCGCTCTCGACTATGGAAAACAAGAAGTGACTCGCCTCCTAGAAGTTGCTACACAACAACTCACAGCACTTTCTCTCCCAGGATCAGCTATTCATGCAGGTATTAGCGACTTGATTAGCAAACTACGTATATAAGTGGACTCTGCAAAAACGTCTCGATTCACAAACAACAACGAATACAGTAACCTTATTTCCACCTTCAAAAAAATGACTACAAGTAGTCATTTTTAGTTTGGGATACAAAACTATTCCTTGGGCAATCCGTAGGTAATACGCTCACCGTCTTCGTATGCTGCCTCATCGTCATCATCTTGAGGGTAATCATCTTCATCTTCATCATAGGCGTCATCTAACATTTCCTCTTCATCATCATGGTTGGTCATTTGTTTATCATCTCGTCCTTTTGCCCGCATCATACAGAGAGAAAGAAGTAAAAGAGATAGGTGCTTTGTACGAGAACCAACAAAAATTGCAAGATTATTTGTCAGGAGGTGGAGATAAGGTATCTAGAGGAGATTCTTTGGGGAGTGTAGAAATGAGAGAATCATACAACATACGAAGTTGTACAGTATCATCAGATTCGGACTGCTGCTCCAACTGATGCATCAAGGTATCATGTGGATCAATACGTCTATTACGCCCCTCACCACGCAAATCATCTAAGATATACTGCATATCCAGAGCAGACACGAAACTTACATGATGATGTACTCATGCGCCTCTGCCGTGCGATTGGGCGATGACAAAACAGTCAGGTCAAAGTGCACGATAGCGAAATCCATAAATCAAAGGAGTCCCCTGATCCAAAAATGCGTGCAATGCCCATGCACTTGGAGCATCATACACTCCTATATCAATCGCATTTCCAAAACCATGCAAGGCAAATAACTTATATGCCCCCTGAAGACGTGCTTGAGCAAAATAATGTTTTCTACCGGTAAGCGTAATTTTATGCTCGAATTGAGGTGCCATTTGTCCTGCTACCCAGGTAGCTTCACCGTCATGTCCTGTTTCTGTTCCTCATCTGATGACAATTTGCGGAGATCTAGATAATGCATAGACTTCTTGTACTTGTTGCTGTAACAAGGTGCATCACGTAACTACTATCGGTTGTAAACCATGTAAACATGTCTTCGTAGTATTTGCTTCTCTACCACATTCATCAAATCCATAAAAAGAAGAACAGACGATCATACCAGCGTTTGTGAGACTATTTTCGGCTTGTCCATGGGGAAGATGTTCTGTTGCTATAGTTTGACAGACATTGTCCTTTTCAAGACGTCGTTGTTGGGACCAAGCAGAATCATGATCAAAGGAGACGAAGTCAGGTACAGAAGTGTGTGGTGCAACTGAATACAATGCTAGCAATGCTCCAATAGCATCTTCATCACCCAACTCATCAATATACTTGAAAAACTTGGGCGAGAGGAGATGTGTTTTACCAGAATGATGCTTGGCATATGCATACTGTAGTTTTACGTATCGTTGATACGCAGGGAATGTAGTGAGATTTCTCTGTGTCGATCGCTTAGAAAAATAGATCGATACTTCATCCCATGTGTCATGACAATAATCGAGGATGCGAGCTAAATCTGTTGTTTTTTTGTAGGCTCTTTTTTCGGCCACAAAGTCCGTCGTAGGTGAGACCATTTCAAGTGGGGGCAAAGGCACTTTCATCTCAAGGTCATGATGATGATCCACCAATGCAAAGATACTTTTCTCCGTAGGGTGTTTCGTCCAGGTGAGGAGATGTTCGTGAAAATGTTGTTGGGGAGAAATAGAAAGATACGTATGCATTGGTTCAATATCACGTGTCGGATCAATGAACGTCAACGAAGCATCTGCTTGCAAGGTAGTTCAAATACGCCCTTTGTAGTGGTCTACAAAAAACGAACAGCCGAGGAGAACCGGGACGAGGAGGTATTTTTTCTGGTCAGGACGAAGAGATAATCACATCTCTCTTCGAGAAAAAATAAAGAACATAATTACTCTAACAGAATCACCTACATTTTCAAGGAAAAGTACGTCAAATGAGCATACTATCTGCCATTTTCATATGTTGACATAAATAAACTAATATATTTCACTCATCTTCCTCTTGTATTTAGGTAGCATATGCGTATCGATGAAAAAAACATCATCATGGCAAGGAAAAAAATGTTTGTGAATGCTCAGGGCGAAAAAGTGTTCGAACGTAAGATACCACAAGTGGGTATCAACCAACTCGAAAAAGAAACTCGTCCAAAAAATCAAAAAACACCCAGTCAGCACAATGAGGCTGGGATCGAAAAGAATTTGATTGCTCCGTAGCGAGCACTGAGTGTAGTAGGTAAGGCACGAGGCGTATCCGTCTCGTGTTTTTTTTGAGAACAAAAAAAGGTGCTGCATGCAGCACCTAGTATGGTTAGCTAGCTTTTAATTTTGGGTATAGGGCATCATAGCACCATACCCTGCACTGAAAGCAGCTTCTACTCCTTTGGAAAAGAAGAAGTTGGAGAACATATATGCCTCTGGTGAATCATCCTGAGCAACAGCTCGGCAACTTTCATCAAAATCTGCTCTGACTATCTCCTCATGCGATAAGGAGGCATTGTGCTTCATCAAATATATCTTTTCATAGTTTACTACGGTGGTGGCTACTCCCTGTAAATAATAGGAAGCAGACAATTTCATGGTCTCCATCAATGAATGTCTCCTCGCAAAGGTGATGAATATATCGGACATATTCTCCCAGCGAAGGTCAATTGCATGCTTGGAAAGCACTTCCCAACCCTCTCGAGCCAATTGAGACACTGCCTCATCGGGGGAGATGTTTGGAGAGAAGAAATAGCAACTCACAAAGAGTTCTGATTTCTTCTTTGCAGTAACAAAAAGAAAATTGTTTTCAGGTAGCATATCGTTTTGTTTTGGATGATTGGTAATGAACTTCTCCTGCTCTTCATATATCACAGGTTGATTACAAATTTGGGGAGTTAGTAGAGATAGGTATCAAAATCATCATCGTGCAGGGAATCTTTTTCCATATCACGCTCAACCTCTTCGATTACCAGTACAATTTGTTTGATAATTTGATCATCATCTCGTGGCTCTTGTTGTCTGTACTGACATTCTTGTACATCTTGCAAGACAAGGGCCAACACCTTTGAGCACAAAAGAGTAATCTTAGCTCTTGATGAGAAAGCAATACCCTCCGTAGTGCACATTTTTTGTGCTGCCAAAAGTGAACTCCTCCATCCTCTGAGTGTTTCTTCAGTTTTCCTTTGTGCTTCACCATAGGCATCAAACCTATTTCGATCCATGCTTTACGAGATTGTCTGATAAAAATACACTATGCACTTATTATGGGATTTCTTCTACAAAGCAAGGCCCTCCAAATATGAAGGGCCAGCAAGTTGGTGACAGAAACACTATATGGTGATCTGTACCATTTTCCCCCTCACCATTCCCAACGTTGGGTTGGCAAGGTAAGCTTTCACGCCCGGTAACCCCAAGGCTTTGAGCCACACTATCGCCTGCTCCGCACGGTGGCGGAATTGGCTGGGGGTAAATGAGCCTGGTACCGGTTGTCCGGTCACCTCCTCCACAATCTTGATCTGATCACGGAGATTGATGCCCAATGAGGTCCATCCTCGCAGGTGTCCGGTAAGAGCAAAATTTTGGAGCGCCACTAGATTAGCGGCAGGAAACGAAACGGTCTTGGAATTCATATATACTTTTGTTTTGGTGAGGCTTGACTCTACTTATTTTATATCATATTTCAAGTCTTTGTCAATAATTCTTATTTTTTCACTTTATCGTTCTCTTTGTCCTCTTGATGGTCTTTTTTTTCCTCTTCTCTATCATCTTGCTTATTCTCTTTCTCATCTTTGGAGTCTTTGTCATCCTCGAGAGGATCATCACTAGAGCTTACATCTTGCTCGTCAATTTCATAACCGGAAAGATGCTCAAAACTCTGATCTGGCAGGTACAATAAAAACAAACCAATACCGATAGAAAGGATATTCGACAATATCTGGTCGTTTACGAAGAAATGACTATCTATCAAATTCCAAATTCATCTCCAAATAAACACCATACCAATGCACAAAACAACATTTGGTACAAATGAACTACTCCACTTGAGACTTACTCATTTCATAGAAAGTTGCAAGTCACGTCTGACTTGTTTGAGTACATGGTGGAAGCTATGGTAGTGTTTCTTGTGAGACATTGATCAAGCATCTATATAAAAAAGCTCTCTTTTGGAAAGTATAGTCCAAAGATTTTTTTTGTCAAAAAAACCCCTAGTAAAATACCAGGGGCAAAGACTAATTTCTCGTACAGGGAACCATCTGTTCATAAGAGCAATGATGAAAGATACTTGCTCCAACTTCATAAAAGAAACATATGAAGTCTTGCGATGCATCTGGATAGCCACATTGCAAGTGGGTGAGCAAAACTTGATCATCAATGTCTTGCAACAAAATGAGTATTTCTCCCTTTTTCCTCCAATGTGCTCCCACCCCTCCATCAGAGATAATTTTTTCAAAATGATCCATGACATAGTGAGAACCAAAACTTACTAACTCTCCGACAAAATGGTAAACACTCTGTCTCGAATCGTAGGTGCTCAGATAATCTAACAAGAGTGCAATCGTTGGATACTTTGGTAAATCAATTTCAAAGTACACTAATACGTCGTATCCAAACTGTCTAAGGTGATAAACTTGATTGATATCATAATTCCCTTGCTCGATGTGAGCAAACACTTTTTGATGTTGTCGTGCAACATAGATGGTCAACAATTGTGAATGATCTGAAAATTGATTCATATATCTTTGGTTTTTTTTATACACATAAATTAGGTAAACAAAAAATAAATGCAAATAGTTTTCCGTTTAATTTCATTATACAAAAAAAAATTTGTGTATTTTCATTAATAACATCACATCTTAGTTTATTGCATAGAGTTTTTTTTAAAAAAAGTACAATTTGCTCTTGCAAAAATTAATAGTAATGTATAAGTAGATTGTTTTTAGTTTTTCTTTTCGAATGGCAACAATCGCAAAAAAACCTGCTGCTAAAAAAGCTGCGCCTGCAAAGAAAGCTGTAGCTAAAAAAGCTCCAGCTAAAAAAGTAGCTCCAGCTAAAAAAGCTGTAGCTAAGAAGGCGCCTGCTAAGAAAGCTGTAGCTAAAAAAGCTCCAGCTAAAAAAGCAGCTCCTGCTAAGAAGGCTGTAGCTAAAAAAGCTCCAGCTAAAAAAGCACCTGCTAAGAAGAAATAGTTTTCACTAACAAGTGCTTAGACAAAAAAGGAAGAGTTCGCTCTTCCTTTTTTGTTAGTTGAAATAAAACTAGTTTCTAAAATTTGCACCTATCGCTTGCGAAATATGAGTGAATCCATCCTGTTGCATCAATATTACCAATCACGCATTGATCTCACCAATAAGTTGTGGTCATTGAAAAATCATGCCGGTAATCAATTGCACTAGGCTTGCTCACTGCCTAATCTTGTGATACGCATCCTGTGGACAAAAAATTCATCCTACCCCAACAATCACAATCTGCTTTCAAAAACACTTATATACTTCACCAATCAGGAAGTCACTCTTGGATTGTGTTGGTTTTCCACTGACCCCACCTGGAAGTTCTGCAATCAATTCAGCGTCAACAAGTGTTGCTCTCTGTTTGGTGAGATTGGAAATAATTACTCAACGTATCCCAAAATCAATACAGACCTCCACGAGCAGCTTTATTTCTTGTCGCGTCTTATCAATTGGTAATTTCACCAAATAGGGTTTCGGTGAGTTACCCGTACAAACAGCCTCCAATAACATATGAAGGCGTTCAGGTGAAGTGTAATCTTCTCATCCAAATGCGTTGGGACAAGAAATATTAAGTACACATCCTTGTACTTGTGCGACATCAGTTAGTATATCCAAAGATGCAACATAGTCTTGAATGCCCTTTTGGAGATCACAGGTTTCAATACAGTTAGTTTTGGCTATCGAAACAAAAAGAGGAACCTTACATTGCGTGTGGAGCAAGCGTTGCTTTGCTCGTAGAGCTCATGCATTTTTGAGTCCATAGTTTACCAATAAACCTTGTGATTTGATGAGACGGAATAATCTTTTCCCTGGATTACCAGTATAGGGTTTGTAGGTTATTGATCCTACTTCTGTCCGTCCAAATCATACCGCATCGATAATATTGGGTAATTGAATATCTTTGTCAAATCATGCCGCCAAACCAACTGGATTGGGAAAAGTATATCACCGAACTGTTTGCGACAATCATGCATGTGTATAGTTGAAAAATAAGTGCGTTATTCTCTTGGTTAATCGCAAGGATCACAAGACATACCCAATACGTCAAAATACCGTATGCATCGTCTCTGGAGAAAACAAAAAAAGGACTGGCTTCACCAGTGTACGATAGCATATTCCAAACAAAAAACGACCCATCAGAGCAAAAATATTTAAAATTATCTAGTATACTCTTGTGGGATACGAACGACAAACTCCAAAAAAGTTGCCTCTAGCTCTTTATCTATTTTTTCCTGGAGCGGCAAAAAACCATCCTCTTGTTCCTCATTCAAATAGTCTAACATCTCACCTTCTCGATCATTAATTTCCATAAACCACTTCGCATATGTTTCATCATCAATCGACAAAATACAAGCAATTTCATCCATATAATATTGCTGATAATCAGCAATGTGTTGCTGAATATATTTTCTTGCATCTTCGTACATCTCTTGCATATAGGCCATAGGAGGAATAAGGAATACAAAAAAACAAAAGCGTGATAAAGCGATGATTTTTACTTGATTCTAGCAATCATACGTATGAAATAGATTTCACATAGGACAATAATGCCCACATACCGTCACCAATGAAATGAGGTCAGTACAGGGAAGAGCTTAGCCAATAATAGCCCAACAACGATCAAATCAAATTTAGCTACTCCCATATCCACCCACGTCATATGATGAATAGTCTTGTTGGCAAATCTAAAGAGATTAAACATATACATTCGAAAAAGAATAAAAGAAAGTAGTTTAGTGGTGCTTAGGCGCACACCATACACCGATCCCAACACCCAGGAGAACTACCCCACCCACAAAGCTTATCCAGATAGGAAATGATCGTGTCGCAATAGTAACCTCCCATCACATGATGCCACGAATCAAGTGGAGTGTTCCTGCAGCACACAAGATGATACTTGCAATATGGGTAACACGCATGAAAGTGTGAGAAATAATAAAAAACACCAAAAATGTATATCTGTACCTGTATTTTGCAAGAGAAAGTATGCCAAATGAGCCTCATTTCCCTTGTACTTGAAAACTCCTCTCATTTCATTATAAGGAAAGCCACCAAATTTCATGGCGGCTGTAGCTTAGCTGGTAAAGCATCGGTTTGTGGTACCGAGGATCGCGGGTTCAAGTCCCGTCAGCCGCCCCATCTCTCCTCCTGACAAGCAGAAATTCGTTTCTGTTTTTTTGTTGT
>CAZWFZ010000016.1:0-9576 GCA_964633455.1 uncultured Candidatus Peribacteria bacterium
AATGCTCTCACCTCAGCGAAAGTCATTTGTACAGGTTCTTTAGTGTCTTTTTGTTTTGTATTTGCCATGTTCTTTATTTTTAAATTAATGATCGCGTGTGCAGTATGTATATTTATTTTTACATAAATGTCAATAGCGAATATTTTTCCCCTTTTTTCGCTTACAAAAAAAACTACACTGTATGAGATGACACCAAAGACCCCAAAGCATATCCTGTTTGTGCTCGATTACTATCTTCCCCACCTCGGTGGTTTGGAGGTAGTTTTTGCGAATATTATTCAAAGATTGATCAAAAAAGGATATATCATCGGCATCGTCACGACCAAACACTTCAAAACCCTGCCGAGTATAGAAGAACATCCACAGCTCACGATTTGGAGAATTGGGAAAACCAGAGAGCAGTTCATGCGGATGTCTCTGCGACAACTCCTACGTATTACAGGGAAATTTGATTGCATTCATACGACCACCTATGCAGCTGCGATCCCAGCGAGTATTGCCGGTCGATGGCACCGCAAGAAAGTGATTCTCACTGTCCACGAACTCTTTGGTCATCTACGAAAACGTCTCAAAAAAGTACATCGACCGTATCGCTTTTTCGAGCGACTCATTCTCCAATTCCGCTACACACATATCGTAGCGGTTTCGCATTATACACAAAAACAACTCGTCAACGTCGGTATTCCCCAAAAACAAATAGCACTAATTTATAACGGTGTCGACACGACCATTCGAAACCCTCGTGCTATCAAGCAAACATCTATAGATACATTCAAGCTCCATCATAAACTTGCCAACAAAACACTCCTGCTCTACTATGGTCATAGTGGCGCCTCCAAAGGACTAGATTATCTGATTAGAGCATTACCGCTTATCAAAAAATATCATCCAGACCTCCACTTCCTCGCTAATATTATCCCCTGAAACAGAGACCTCAAAATCCAGCGTATGATGCACAAAAATGGCAGTCGAGACTATACTACTCTCCTCCATGGAGTCGAACAACAGCAACTTCTCACGATTATAGGCAGTGCAGATGTCGTGATAGTTCCATCGATAAGCGAAGGATTTGGTATGGTTGCTGCAGAGGTAAGTCAGCTCTGAAAGCCTTTGATAGTCACTGACTTCTGAGCTTTGCCTGAAGTGGTCTGTGGTAAAGTTATCACGCTCCACAAAGAGCTCCGCCCCGAAGACTTCCTCGACGCCTACACCCGTTTCCACCTCTGTCAACGAACCAACATCCCCAAAAAAACCTTCTCACGAGATAAGACCGTGCTAGCTTATTGCAAGTTGTATAAGTAAACGTACGTCATTCTAAACGAAACCGAAGGTGTAGTGAAGCACCCTTATAGGTCATAAAAATCCAGGAAAACGTAAATTATGAAACAAAGGATCTATTTGAAGCAAAGCGTCTCCTGGATTTGCTATCCCTTTAGGGACTTCACTCATTTCATTCGTTCAGAATGACGCCTTTCTCTGGAGTCAGGAGTCTAGATTCTAATTTCTTAAATATCCACTTTCAACTCTCCACATTTTCATTACCACTACCCTATGACTATAGGCGTATTTGAGCAAATGAAACAGCTCGTAGATGGCAAAGAAGTGTGGATGGCGCGTCAATTCGCTACTATTTTGGGATACAAAGATCGACGTAATTTTCATAATGTAATCCTCAAGGCCAAAACGTCTTGTCGCAATAGCGGACAACCTGTTGACCAACATTTCACTCCCAAAGACAGCTTCATCCCTACCACGAGAGGTACGATGAGAAAGATGGCTGATGTTCAGCTCTCTCGCTATGCCTGCTATCTTATTTTACAAAACGCAGACCCTACTAAATCTATTGTCGCCCAAGGACAAACCTACTTTGCACTGCAAACAAGAAATCAGGAAATTGCGCAACACTCTGCCCAATACCTCGAAGATCAAAAAAGAGTTATCCTGAGAGAAGAAGTTAAGCAACACAACAAAAAACTAGCATCTACCGCCAAAGAGGCTGGTGTAACTGACTATGCGGAGTTTGCAGACCATGGCTATATGGGTCTCTATGGTGGGATGAGACACAAAGATATCCACGAACTCAAAAAACTCGAAGAAGAAGCCAAATTGCTCGATTACATGAATAGCGAAGAGTTGGGAGCCAATTTATTTCGTGCTACACAGACCGAAGCGCTCCTCAAGAGAGAAACCGTAGAAGGGCAAATAGAAGCTAATCAACTGCATTTTATGGTGGGCAAAAAAGTCAGAGACACCATCAAAGAACTCGGTGGCACGATGCCCGAACAACTTCCTGTAGGTGAATCCATCACCGTGATCAAGCAAAGGCTCAAACAACAATCGCACAATCCACTGCCTCAGGCACAAGCACCGGCAACTCCGACGCCGGCACAAGCACCATCTCCTATACCCGAAGGACCGATAGAATCACTTCCGACCTTTCCCGTTCCAGACGATATTCAGCTCCTCCAGCGTCTCAAGTCCATTATATCTGATCATCCTGGCCAACTAGAGGTAAGGATCGGTCATCAGCGCTACGCGCTCTCTCCCGCATGAATGCAAGCCCTTACTGAGCTATTTACGAAGTAGATCAAAGTTGCAAAGAGACAAAATGCAAAGTACAAAGCTAACCCTAATAATACGTAATATGTTTGTAGCAATGCGGGAAGGATCTCGTGAATAAAGAAAAAACTCCCAATGGGAGTTTTTTTCTGGAGTCTGGAGTCTATATTCTAGAATCTTTTAAATCTTATCGTACTTCTCCATCAGCAATTCTGCATTGATCTTGTTCATGAGCTCTTGTACTACACCTACGATAATGATAATACCAGAACCAGAAACCACTACGGGTATAGATCCAATACTTTGGGTAGCTTGTTGTACGAAAGGAATGTAGTTGAGGATATATGAGTAAATGCCAATGAAAGCAAGTCCCATACCTCCCCAGAGACACAAGTGCATCAGGACACCATTGAGATATTTTGCTGTTTCATTACCTGGTCTGATACCTGGAACAAAACCACCTCTTTTTTGAATACTATCTGCTATTCTCTCTGGATTGAAACTAATCAACGCATAGAAGAAGGTAAATACGACGATCAAGATGAAATATGCTATGATGACGATCCAACCAGGTGCTTGTGAATAGATATTGAAGTTAATCTCAATCCACTGAGCAACTGTTTGTACCCATGGGCTCTGGCTACCTGTGTTGATCACGATTTGTGAAACCAAATACGGGAAGGTAATAAAGGCAACAGAAAAGATAATAGGAATCATGCCCACAGGATTGAGGGGAATAGGCAAACTAGCACGTTCCTGGACGTTACCTTGTCTCGCATAGACAATAGGAATTTCCTTCTTAGTTTTGATCAATATGATAGATAATACCATCAATACCAAGACTATCACCAACATGAAGATAACCGTATTGAGGAAGTCTCCGCCAGATGAGCCAAGATAGGTGTATACTTGTGAAGTGATACCTGCAACGATAGAAGCAAAGATCAAGAGTGACGTACCATTGGTGATACCTTTTTCGGTGATTGTTTCACCCAACCACACGAGTAAAATACTACCTACAGATAGCGAAAACGCTGAAAGCAACAACGTGCTTGCATCGGTTGCAATTACTCCACCACCCAATAAGTAGTTGATGAAATATACCATACCAATAGACTGCAAGAAAGCTAACGGGAAGGTCAACCATCTTGTATATTGTTGTATTCTTTGGACACCTTGTTCACCTTGTTCTTGGAGTTCCTCGAGATGTGGAATCACCGCGGTCAACAACTGTAAAATAATAGAAGCATTAATATACGGAATCAATCCCACTGCGAGCAATGAGAAGTTCTCTAATGTACCACCCAGCAACATAGCGAAGTATTCAAGACCACCACCAGATTGGAGGGTTTTGCCCATCAATGCGTCAATTTCTACGAAAGGCACAGGAATAAACACCAACATTCTATAGATCGCCAAGACGATCAACGTGATGATTATTTTCTTCCTCAATGATTTGTTCGAAAACACTTCACCAAGATAACGAAACACCTGCTCCATACGTATAAGAGAAAAATAAAGTACACAAACACCATAAGCAACTTAACTACCAATGCAAGTACAAGAGGTTGTAGGAAAGACTAGGCAATTGAACCACCAGCCTTTTCAACTACCTCACGAGCACGAGTAGAAAATGCATCAATCCCTGTAAACGAAAGTTTTTTTGTCAATTCACCATATCCTAGAATTTTGACAGAACAATCTGTACGTTTGATATATCCAAGATCAACCAATGCTTGTTTGGTAACCACGAGTGCATCTGTAATGCGGACATCTTTTTCAAGACGACCTACATTCACTACTTCGTAGGTAGTAACCAAAATTGGATGTCTCGTGAACCCTCTTAGTTTAGCAATTCTTCTATGCAAAGGTGTTTGACCACCCTCAAAATGCGCTGGGATACTTGCACCCGTTCTTGCTTTCTGTCCTTTGAGACCTTTGCCAGAGTAATTACCTTTGCCAGATGCATTACCTCTACCAAGTCTTTTTGCTGGCTTTTTGCGACCTAGTCCGGGGGTTAATTCATGGACGTACATGAGAAAACAATTATATCATAAAAAGAATTCAGAGTTAGCGTATTATGCTTTCTTAGCAGGAGCTTTCTTTGGAGCAGATTTGGGTGCTGTCTCATTTTTTTGAAGTGAAACTGGCATTTCTTCTGTAGTAGTTTCTTCATCTTCAACCACTGCTTCTACTTTTTTCTTGGGGAATTTACCTTGTTTGAACGTATGTAATGCTGCAATAGTAGCCAATGCATTGTTGAGCTTGTTGTTGGATCCCATGATCTTGGAAAGCATATTGGTATATCCTGCCAAACCAAGTACTGTTCTCACAGACGAACCTGCTTTGATACCCGTACCAAGCGCTGCTGGCAAGAGTTTGATACTTGCAGATTTGTATTTAGCTTGGACAACATAAGGAATAGACATAGCGTCATTGAGAGGAGTCACTACGATATTTTTGTATGCTTCGTTAGTAGCTTTCTTGACGGCAATAGAAACGTCTGCTCCTTTGGAGAGACCTAGACCAATCTTGCCTTTCTTGTTGCCTACCAAAATAATTGCTCTGAACGACAACTGTCTACCACCGGTCGTTACTCTCGTAACTCTTCTCACCTCCAGCAAGACTTCATCGAAGTCTTTTTGTGGTTTCTTTTCCATTCTTTCATCTTTTCTTGGTGCCATCGACAACTAACAATAAAAAAATAAACAATATTATACTATCAATCCTCATGCTCTAGCTCCCTCGGCGAGTTGCTTAATTCTTCCATGATAGAGATATCCATTTCTATCAAATACAACCTCATTGACCTTTTGAGATAGTGCTAAGGTGGCAACTGCCTGACCAACTGCAAATGCTCTTTCAGATTTGGTGCCAGTAGTAATTTTGAGATCATTAGCAGTAGCTACTACTTTCCCATCCATACCGATAATTTGTGCACGAATATGATCATTTGATCTAACTACCAATAATCTAGGCTTGGTAGCTGTAGTTTTGATAGTCGTGTTGGTTCTATGCTTTCTACGAGCATACTCTTCATTTCTTGCTAGACTTTTAGAACGTAACTTGTTCATTGTTGCGTATCGCAAACATAGATAAAAAACTATTTACCAGCTGTTTTACCAGCTTTGATTTTGATATACTCTCCGAAATATCTCACACCCTTGCCTTTGTATGGTTCTGGCGCTCTATATCCTCTAATCTTAGCAGCATGTTGACCAACGAGTTGTTTATCAATACTCGTGAGCGTGATAATATCGTTTCATTTGGGATCTCTTTCTATCTCAGCACTTACTCCCTCGGGGAGTACATGATCAACAGGATGAGAATACCCCAAATTGAGCACGATTTTTTTGCCTTGTACTTTTGCGTTGTATCCTACACCAAGAACATGGAGTTTCTTTTGGTATCCATTGGTAACGCCTTCGACCATATTAGCAATAAGCGTTCTTACTAATCCTCGCATATGTTTGAACTCTTTGCTGATGAGTGCAATAGTAATGACACCTGCTTCTTGGGTCACCGCAACACCTTGTGGCAAGGTATAACTAAGTTTCCCTTTGGGTCCTGTGACATCAACTTGGGTATCCTGTATACTCACCTCTACTTTGGCGGGGATGACTATAGGTAACTTTCCAATTCTTGACATGGTCGTCAACGGTAAAAATAAAAGATATTAATAAATTTCTGCGATGAGTTCTCCTCACAATTTCTTTTGTCTTGCCTCATGTGCCGCCATCAAACCTTGATTGGTCGACAAAATGCCAATACCTCTGCCGGCAGCTACAGGTTTGATCTCCTTCCATCCAATATACCATCTTCTCGAAGGCTTTGAATAGAGTTTGACCACAGGAACGTCTTCGTTCATGTTGCCTGTAACATAGAGATCAATACTAAAGAATTGTTTGTTATCGATCGTTTGCGTCTCAAATCCTCTGATAAATCTATACTGCTGCAAAAGCTGTAAGACTTGTTCTTTGAATTTTGAGTGAGGAACACCCGTTACTTGGGTCCTCTTTGCCATATATGCGTTTTTGATCCTGATCAATAAATCGTGGATAGGTGCGTTTACCAAGCTCATCACGAAACCATAAAAAATAAAGGAAACTACTACCAGCTAGCTTTTCTCAACCCCATAATTACCCCTTGTCTAGCATGTCTTCTAAATGCTTGTCTACTTACGCCAAACTCTCTCATATATCCTCTTACCTTACCTGTAGTTCCACATCTATTGTAGAACTTACAAGGTTGATACCCTTTGAGTGTAGGAGTTGGTTTGCCAGCAGCTTTGGCTTCTTTTACCATTTCGTAGTATTTTTGTCTCTGCTGAGCAAGTCTCTCTTGCTTGACCATCAATGCTTTTCTCGCCATGAATGAAACACAATCAAATAAAACGTAGACAATTTCTTATTGATGGAATATAATTCCCAATGCTTGCATAAGCGCCTTTGCGTCTGCATCCGTATCTGCTGTTGTACTGAAGGTAATTTGGATTCCCATAGGAGTAGTGATCTGCTCTGGCATAATCTCTGGGAAGATAACCTGATTGGGGAAACCAACTGAGTAGTTACCTTTGCCATCAAATTTTCTTCAAACCAGTCCTGCGAAATCTCTCAGTCTCGGGAGGACATATGTTCTTAGTCTTTCGACAAAGTCGTATGCTTTCTTGCCTCTCAAAGTTACTCTCAACATGACAGGCATATCCTCTCTCAATTTGAAGTTAGAAATAGATTTACGAGACTTGATGAGTTGTGGTTTCTGGCCAGTAATAGCCATCAAATTACTCTCCAAATCGCTAAAATCTTTCACACCCTTTCTGGTAGCTAGAGAACCAATACCCATCGCTACTACTACTTTGTCGAGTACAGGCACTTGATGGATATTTTTTTTCTCTAGTTGCTTTTGGAGGGCGACTTTTCCAGTCTTTTTGAATGTTTCATACGTAGTCATCACGTGGAGCATTATGCAGCTAAAACAGGCTGTTGAGAAGTTTTGTATGTTCTCGTTTTCTTATCTTTTTCTACCGTAATTTGGATTCTCGATGGCTTCTTAGATTTTGCATCATAGAGCATTACATTTGAGATGTGGAGAGGACCGGGCTTTTCCACAAATCATTGCCCTTTGACTGCTTTCTTGCGCATGTTCACATCCTTGAGCAAGACATAATCACCATGTACATGCATTACCGTAGCAACAGTACCTTTGTTTGCTCCAGCAATTACTTGTACAGCATCTCCTGATTTGATTTTCTTCATCCCATAAATCGCAAAATAAATATGATATTAATTCTCTATATAATTTCCTCTGCCATATTTGCCAATTTTTTGTAACGAATTCTTACTTCTTTGGCAACAGGTCAGAAAATTCTCTTGCCGATAGGATCTTCCGATTTGTTGATCAATGCTACTGCATTATCTTCAAAACGAATATAGGTGCCATCTTTCCTAGCAATCTCCTTTCTTACTCTGACGACAACTGCCCAAGACACTGAGCCTTTTTCAATCTGACCACCAGGTCTAGCTGTCTTGATAGCGACCACAACTTTATCTCCGACAGTAGCAGCGTTGTTTTGTGATCCTTTGAGGACTCTAATTATTTTGGCGGTAGTTGCTCCTGTGTTGTCAGCCACAACCACCATTGACTCGGTCTGTAACATTATACGTTAACTCACAAAATAAAATTATGCTATTACTTCTATCAATCTCCATCTTTTGAGTTTACTAATTGGTCTCGTCTCTTGAATTTTGACCATCTGTCCCTCTTGAGCTACACTCTCTGCATCGTGCGCATAATATTTCTTTTTGACGGTATATCTTTTTTTGTAGAGAGGATGCACATTTACTCTTTCTACTTCTACTACAATAGAATTTTGCATCTTGGTGCTAACCACTTTACCAATCAACTCCTTGATATTTTTATCTCCGATAATAACCATGATGGTACCTAAACAAACAAAGTAAAACTATGCTGACAATGTTTTCTGTCTCAAAACAGTAGATGTTCTTGCAATTGCCTTTCTGGTCTTACGGATAAGGTGTGTCTGTGTAAGTCCTTTGAGACTATTCTTGAGTTTATAATCATACAATTCTTTTCTCAGTTTGTTTCTTGCTTTGACTAACTCTTTGGAAGATTCTCCCTTGAGTGTAGCAGCAGTAAGATCTTTAACTTTCTTTGCCATTGGAGTAACTTAAGCACATAAAAACTAATTTACTTCGTCTCTCGCTACGAGACTCACTTTGACAGGAAGTTTGTATCCAGCTTGCATCAATACTTTTTCTGCTTCTTCTTTGGCTACACCACTGATTTCGAATAATACTCTTCCTGGGTGGACTCTCACTCTATAGGTTGATACATCTCCCTTTCCACTACCCATCGGCATTTCAAGCGCCTTTTTGGTGTAGGGAAGATCCGGAAAGACTCTCATCCATACCTTACCAACTTTTCTCGTAATTCTCACAATTACTTTTCTAGCAGCTTCGAGTTGTCTGTTGGTAACATAGCCACCAGAAGTTGCCTTCATTCCAAATTCACCGAATGAAACACGGTTACCTCTTTGAGCCTTACCGGTAACTCTACCTCTAAATTGCTTTCTATGTTTCCATTTGTTGGGAGCCAATAACACCATGACTGGTAACCAAATAAGTAAAATCTATACGTTTAAATTTTATCCATAGCAGTTTTTCTTTGAGAGATCTTCACATTCTCTCCCTTACAGATCCATACTTTGATACCCAAGATACCATATTTCGTCAGCGCTGTTGTGTAATGATAATCAATATCAGCTCTCAATGTTTGGAGAGGAACTCTTCCTTCGGTGAACTTCTCAGTTCTCGAAAGGTCTACTCCCCCCAATCTTCCACCAATTTGTATCTTTGCTCAGATAGCGCCCTTTTCCATAATCTTTTGGATAACACCCTTAGCGACTCTTCTGAAAGGCATTCTACTCTCGAGCTGCACAGCAGTGAACTCACTCATGATTTTGGCAGAGAGTTCTGGAACTTTTATCTCCTTGACCAC
>CAZWFZ010000016.1:9586-14981 GCA_964633455.1 uncultured Candidatus Peribacteria bacterium
TTCTTGTACATTTTGGTAAGTGTAGCTTCGAAATCAGATAATTTCTTACCATCTTTACCAATAATCGTAGCTGGCTTTGCCCCAAAGATCATAACCTCTCCTTCTTTGTCAGACTTTCTAATCACTACCTTACTGATGCCTGCCCTTGGATAGACCTTCTCAATAAGTTCTCTGATTTTGATATCCTCAACAAAGAATTGTGCGCCTTGCTTTTGGGTAACAGCATACCATTCACATGGCCATGGCTGCATCACACCTACTCTAAACCCTCTAGGGTCAACCTTCTGTCCCATACGATTATTTAGTATCTAAAACAACTCTCACGAATGATCTCTGTTTGACATAGCCATGCATTCTTGATCTTCCTACTGGCCTTACTCTCTTGATTGTAGGTCCTTTGCCAATATCAACACGAGCAACATGCAAAGATGAGGCATCAATTTGTAGATTATGCTTTGCATTTGCAGATGCAGATTTTACGACTTTGAAGAGGATTTTAGCAGCTTTCTTTGGCAAATATTGTAACATCATCAAGACATGATCAACGGGTTTGCCTTTGATCATATTTGCCACAACTGAGAGTTTCCTTTCGGAACTCAAAGCGTACATGAGAACTGCTGTCATACTTTTGGCGCTCATAGACTAACGATTAAGCAGAATAAAACGGTATAATATAGTAACAAGATTTAGAATGGATGTCATCTAAATGTTCTCGTAGGAACAAACTCTCCGAGTCTATGTCAAATCATTTCTTCTGTGACATATACACTTACGAATTGTTTACCATTGTGTACAGCGAAGGTAAAACCAACCATAGTAGGAATTACATGCGATGCTCTATCCCATACTTTGACAATTTTTTTGTCTCCTGATTGATTCATATTTTCAACTTTTTTGAGGAGTTTAGGATGGATCCAGAATCCTTTTTTGAGCGAGCGAGCCATGAGTAATCAATAACGATAAATAAAAGCTATGAACTAAACTTGGTCTTTCTTCTTGAAACAATGAATCTATCTGACCATTTCTTGTTTCTTGTTCTCTTACCAACCGGTACAGGAACACCTGAGAATGATTTGGGATAACGAAGTCCGATACCTGTATGTCCCTCACCACCACCATGTGGATGGTCAACCGGGTTCATAGATTTACCAAGGACAACTGGTCTTCTTCACATCCATCTCATACGTCCTGCTTTTCCAATGACGATATTCTTGTGTTCTTCATTACCAACTACACCTATCGTTGCCCAACAGTTCTCATGGAACTTTCTCACCTCCCCAGAAGGAAGTTTGATATAGACAATATTGTGTGCCGCATCCTTACCTGATATAGTAGCAAATGTGCCTGCAGATTTGATGAGCTTACCCTTGGTCATAGGGGTCACCTCGAGGTTGAACACAGAAAAACCATCAGGTATATCTTTGAGTTGTTTTCTATTACCTGGAGTCAATTCACCTGTATCTCCACAAATGATTGTCTGACCAACAGAGCAATTTTTCCATGCGAGCTTGTATCTTCTTTCTCCATCTGCATAACAGACAAGTACAATTCTACATGTTCTATGTGGATCATACTCTACTGTTTCTACTTTGGCTGGGATATTTAATTTGTCATACTCCCTGAAGTCAACGATTCTATATAATCTCTTGTGACCACCTCCTCTATGTCTGATAGTAACTCTCCCCGCACTATTTCTCCCTGCAGAAGATTTGATAAATTCAGTCAGACCCTTTTGTGGTTTACTTACGGTAAGATCACTAAAATCATAACCGGTCATGAAACGTCTTGAGGGGGTATATGGAACATACGATTTGGTTGCCATAGTCTAACGCAAAAACAAAAGTAAATTAACTAGCTAACTCGATTTTATCTCCTTCTTTGAGAGTGACAAATACTTTTTTGCCAGCCCTTCTCACGAGTTTTCTTTGTGTTCTTCCTTTGTAGGGAACATGAACAACACGCACAGAAGTAGGGACAACATTATACAAGAACGCCAATGCTTGTTTGACATCATTTTTGGTAGCTGAATCGTGCACCATAAATGAATAGGTACGCAATTGTTCGACCTGTTTGTATGCCTTCTCCGTAATCAACGGTTTACCGATGATTTGCGTAGGGTGCAATGTTTTGAGAGCAGTAACACTAGTCGATTTTTTTGCTCTACTTCTGAGTATATCCTTGAATACCATACTACCTAATAACTACGCAGATAAAACATGTGACTCGAGAGCATCAATCGCACCATCCAAGAAGATAACTGTATGATGGGTCAAAATTTGATATGGATTGAGCTGACGTACATTTACCGTTGTAACGGTAGGAATATTTCTAAATGAATAGAGGGTTTTTGCATCCATATCAGGAAGTACAAACAAGACTTTCTTGGTACCAACTCCCAAAGCAGAAAGAGTTTGTACAGCAACTTTGGTTTGTGGTTTCTCAACTGAGAAGGTATCCAAACCAAGAAGTTGTGTATCTCTTGCTTTGAGACTCAATGCATGGGTAAGTGCTTGTCTTTTCATTTTCTTGGGCATAGCCTGAGAAAAATTTGCATTACTTCTCGGACCGAATGCAACACCTCCTCCTTTTCTGATAGGAGAAGCTGCCTCGCCTACTCTCGCACGTCCTGATCCTTTTTGTTTGTACAATTTCTTACCAGAACCTCTCACTTCTGCTCTCGTTTTGGTGTGAGCAATAGCAACACGTTGGTTTGCTAAGTACATAACAATATATTGATGCAAGAGTGCTTCATTGATACTTTCAACCGCAAAAATACTTTCAGCAAGTGTTCTTTTTTTGACCACTTTGCCTGCCATATTCATAATTGCTAATTCGTAACTCATACTCGAACGTATATAAACAAACTAAACAGCACTAACGTGCAGGTATCCAGCAGCGCTACCAGGGAGCGATCCACGGCAAGCAACTACTACTTCACCATTTACCACAAAACGATCTACGAGGGTTACGTTTTTGAGGGTGATCAAATCACTTCCCATATGTCCAGCCATCGGTTGATTTTTGTTGGTTCTTCTTGGCTTTCTATTACCTGTTGATCCTAGACCTCTATGGAATTTAGAACCATGGGTTTTGGGTCCACCTGCGAAGTTATGTCTCTTCATAGCACCTTGAAATCCTTTTCCTTTGGAAATACCAGCAACACTAATAGTGGTGATATCAACCAAAAGTTCGGGAGTCAATGCACTACCGGGAGTCAATGTCGCAGCAGTTGCAGGATCCATATGGAATTCGCATTGGTGCTTATAAGCAATTTTGATGCCTTTGAGTTTGTTGGGGAGTTCTTTTTTGCCAACACCTACTACCACTGCGCTATATCCGTCTTTTTCCACTGTTTTGATTCTAACTACTTCTTGCGTAGGAAACGTCAACAACGTGACGGGAATATATTTTTCATCCTTTCGTAGTCTGGTCATTTCGCGTTTTTTAGCGACCAATCACACACGTACCATCTTACCGTTGTGAAAAATAAAGGAACAGTATTTTGTAAGTACACAATATTGTGTAATATATTTTTAGTAAAGTCTCACTTCAACCGATACACCTACAGGAATCGAAAGATTCTGCAAGTATTCTACCGTTTTGCTTCATGTCTCTACTACATCGAGCAATCTTGTATACGTAATTCTTTCGTATTGATCTCTTGCATCTTTGTAGACGAAGTGGGCTTTGAGAACAGTGAAAGCCTTGTTTTGCTTGGGCAAAGGAATAGGTCCTTTGACGGTTGCACCAGACTTCACCAATAATCCCAAAATCTTGGTGATAGAATTCTCAAGCATCTTGAGATCATAACTTTTCAATTTTATTCTCAACTTTGGTGAGTCTTTTTTAGCTTGCATACAACACCGGAACTAGCAAATAAAATACAATATACTAGGGAGTAAACACTAGAACTAGTCCAATACTTTGGTAACTACACCAGCACCTACTGTTCTACCTCCTTCTCTAATAGCAAATCTCAAACCTTCGTGCATCGCAACCTTGTAGATCAATTCAACATTAATTTTTGCGTTATCACCAGGCATAATCATTTCACTACCAGGCAACAATTGAACACCACCAGTCACGTCTGTAGTTCTGAAGAAGAATTGTGGTTTGTAACCTCCCATAAATGGCGTGTGTCTTCCACCCTCTTCTTTCTTCAATACGTATACTTCAGCCTCAAATTTCTTGTGAGGAGTAACCGTACCAGGAGTTGCAACTACTTGTCCTCTTTCAACTTGTTCCTTTTCAATACCTCTCAAGAGCAATCCACAGTTCATACCTGCTTCACCTCTTTCAAATTGTTTGTGGAACATTTCTACTCCAGTAACGGTAGTCTTTTTCTTCTCATCTACCAAACCAACGATTTCGATTTCATCACCAATTTTAACTACACCTGTCTCGATTCTTCCCGTAATAACTGTACCTCTACCCTTGATTGAGAAGACATCTTCTACAGGCATCAAGAATGATTTGTCAGTTTCTCTCACAGGAACGGGAACGTATGTATCAATTGCATTGAGAAGATCCCAAATGCATTTTGCTTTACCTTCTTTATCTGAAGCATTCTCAAGAGCCTGCAATGCAGAACCTCTAATGATGGGAACTTCGTCTCCAGGGAAACCATTTTGTTTGAGAAGATCTCTGATTTCCTCTTCTACGAGCTCCAACATCTCTTCATCAGGAACCATATCACATTTGTTCAAGAAAACTACAATCTTGGGAACGTTTACTTGTTTAGCCAACAAGATATGTTCTCTTGTCTGAGGCATAGGACCATCAGGAGCAGAAACTACCAAGATAGCACCATCCATTTGTGCAGCACCAACAATCATGTTCTTGATGTAATCCGCATGGCCTGGACAGTCGATATGTGCGTAATGTCTAGTTTCGCTTTCGTACTCTACGTGAGCAGTATTAATAGTAATACCTCTTTCTCTCTCTTCTGGAGCCTTGTCGATATCAGAAAAGTTGAGAGGTTTAGCCAACCCTGCAGTTGCAAGAACTTGCACCATAGCAGTAGTTGTAGTGGTCTTACCATGATCAACGTGACCAATGGTACCTACGTTAACGTGAACTTTTGTCATCTGGTATAAATGAAAGGTAAAAAAAACAACAAACTGATATACAAAATTAGACACAAAATGCAAGCGGTCTTGTATAGACAAAACCCTTGAATCAGGAGAGATGGTGGATAACCGAGTATCTTCCTTGTGTTTCAAAGGAGGACTTGTGTTACCCTAGACAAAATTTTATATTTGTTGCACCCTGTGTACAGAAATAGTCAGCCATTGCAAGAGAAAATACAAAGAAAATGACCACAATACATCAAAAATGATGTCTACTCTTGTCCTGTGGCAAGAGATGTCATGAGAGATCTTGTGCGGATGTACAG
>CAZWFZ010000016.1:15081-16431 GCA_964633455.1 uncultured Candidatus Peribacteria bacterium
TCCAATTGGAAGGTGGATGTAGTAGTTTCTCTACCTGCCCCAAGGATTTTGGATGCATCGAACTGTTCGAGCATTTTTAATCCTTCTTCTTCAAAGACACCATTTTGGAGATCGATGGACTTCATGAAACCATCTGACAGCTCCATGAAACGTTCCATCTCACCCACTTTGAGAGCAACATCATCCGCGATATGCTCAAGCGCCTGATCAAACAATGCTCGCTGGTCTTTGTCGCCAGTGATGATACTCATTGCAGATCGCATTGCGCTATGAGAGGTCCGAATTGCTTTCCGCTCTTCCTCTTTCGTCTTCACCTGGTCTTTGGTATCCTCCAGGATGATTTCAGAAGTGCTATACATCTTGGAAAGCACTTTACTGAGGATATCCATCTTGGAGAGAAGATTGTTATACTTTTCGTTGGACTCCTGCAGACGTGCTGCTTTGCGAGTAGCTAGGACAACCTGACTATCTTGCCCTTGGCGTTGTGCAACTTTCGCCATGCGCAATTGAGTTTCAATATCCTTCGTATTCTCATCGACAATAGTCGAGAGCTTGCGAATTTGTCCCTTGAGTACACCGATCTGCTCGGACATTTTACCAAGACTTTTCTCGAGGCTCTCAATGTAATTTTTGAGAATCCCAATTGGATCGAGGTTTACAAAGATGCCAGTCACCCAGCGCATGATGCTCTTATAGATATTGCCAATCAGGATCCTGAATTTGGGATCCAAGGCAATATAAATGACAGCACCCAGCACGAGCAACATCCCCGTCAGATATAACATGTTACTGGCCAGGGTAATCAAATAGGGCAACACTTTATACAAAGCCACTCCACCTCCGATTAACAAACCCGCCAGCACCACCGTGCCGGTGACGCCCTCGGGGCGTTTCCAAAAAGATTTTGGCCCCTGTGCAGGAGCAGGAAAATTTACGTTGGTCATAAAAATTTTTTTCTTGTTAGTTAATTAATTAATGATAATGATGACGAAATATGTTTATATTTATTTGTAAGTATATGTCAATAGATAATAAATGTCATTTTTTCTGCCTTGCAATTCTGTGTAATTTTTTTATATTCGGACGCGTTTCGTAAGAAATAAAAGATCTTCGCCAGAGTAGCTCAGTTGGTAGAGCAGAGGCCTGAAAAGCCTTGTGTCGGTGGTTCAAATCCGCCCTCTGGCATATTCAAATAGTCAAATAAACAAAAAATCAAATACCCAAATGCGCATCCTTTTGCTCTATTTGGATATTTGTAAATTTGTTTATTTGTAGCTTTGATATACGGGTGTGTAGCTCAGTTGGTTAGAGCGCGTCTCTGATAAGGACGAGGTCGGTGGTTCGAGTCCA
>CAZWFZ010000017.1:0-1182 GCA_964633455.1 uncultured Candidatus Peribacteria bacterium
GTCACTGAAGGTATACAGACCTATTTGCGTGCTATCTATTATCCAGAACCATATGAGGCACTCAAAAAATTCAGTCGCGGTAAAGCGATTGATAAGGATGCAGTCATGACGTTTATTGAGTCTTTAGATATTACTGAGGAACAAAAAACTTATTTAAAAACCATTACTCCTCAAAACTATCTGGGATATCCAGCATTGTAAAAAAGTGAAGAAAATTGTGTCACGGCATCAGGAATTCCTGATGCTTTTTTTTATTCACGCATTAGGTTGGAGAGTTGTTTTGCATATATAGAAGTAACCATACAGTGCCTATCCTGTAGGGCTAGGTGATTGTGGATTTGTTCCTCACACTTACTGTATGATAAAATCTACTTGCAAATAAAGGATATTGAAGAGAAGTTAATTAAGTATTGATGACTTCTATAATGATCTATATAAAAATCATTAACCTATCTAGTAAATAAATCTAGTTGTAATTTATAATAAAAAAAATATCATACTTATGATTTTACTTTGTCTGCATGGAAATAATGTCCAACATCTCGCATATAGAGAATGAACTACGAAAGTCTGCTGACTCGCTTAGAGCCAACTCAAACCTCTGATTGCAAGCGTATGCGGAGCCTGTACTGGGCATTATTTTCCTCAAATTTGCTGATATGAGATTTCAGCAAGTCCACGAAGAACTCCAAGCGTCACAATCCAGTAGTAGTGCAAGATGACCAAGACCACTTACCAAAGACGATTATATCTCCAGATGAGTAATCTATCTACCATCTCAAGCTCGTTATCAATATCTCCTTGATCTTCCAGAGTCTGCGAATCTCTGAGAAAGCTTGAATGAAGCGATGAAGTTGATCGAAAAAGAAAATGCTTCGCTCTCAGGCATTCTTTCCAAAGCATTTCACAAGCTGAGCAAGGATGTAGCAGAAAATAATCAGATCATCTCCTGACTACTCAAAACATTCAATAGCAAAAAAATGAACTCCTTGAAAGGAGACGTTTTTGGTAATATCTATGAGTATTTCCTCTGAAAGTTTGCACTAGCGGATGGACAATGAAGTGGTGAGTTCTTCACCCCAAGATCGATAGTAAAACTTATCATCTCTACCATAGAGCCTTTTCATGGTACGATCTATGATCCAGCGTGTGGTTCGTGAGGGATGTTTGTCCAGTCATTGG
>CAZWFZ010000017.1:1192-5703 GCA_964633455.1 uncultured Candidatus Peribacteria bacterium
AGTGGAGTATATCAAAGAACATCACCACAAGCCCCTGACAGAAGCATCGAAAGATCTCGCTGTCTATGGGCAACAAAAAAACGAAACGACCGTAAAGATAGCAAAACTCAACCTCGCTATCAATGGACTCGATGGGTCACATATCAAAGAATGAAATAGTTTCTATGCAGATCATCATCAATCACTAGGACAGTTCGACTATGTAATGGCAAACCCTCCATTCAATGTGAAAGGAGTCAATAAAGATATGATCCAAGAAAACCCTCTCTATGCGTATTGATTGCCCTCTACGGACAATGCAAACTATCTGTGGATACAGATGTTTCGAAATACCCTAAGCCAGAAATGAAGAGCGGGTTTTGTAATGGCAAACTCTGCATCTGATGCTCGTTGAAGTGAATCAGACATCCGTGCATCACTCATCCGTGAAAACGCTGTAGACGTGATGATAGCTGTTTGACCGAATATGTTCTATAACGTCACCTTGCCGTGTACATTACGATTTTTCGACAGAGCAAAAGCACAAACAGATCGTCAAAATACGGTCTTATTCATCAATGCAAAAGATATCTTCCGTCAAGTAGATAGAGCACATCGTGAATTTACAGAAGAGCAAATAGCCTATATCTCCTACATCATCCAGCTTTACAGAAAAGAAGAAGTTACTTCGTTCGAAGACTATATCACGAGACAAAAAGCATCTATCCAAGGAGAGATAGAGGAGTCGAAACAATTGCTTTCTACGTCCAAAGATGCAGAAGAAAAAAAGTTTTTGCAAAACGAGATAGCTAGCCTAGAAGAGAGATTACTCATTGCTGAACAGTTGGTCAATAACTACAAAGCACAGTTTGCCAGCTGATATGCAGATATTGCGTGACTGTGCAAAGTAGCATCGCTAGATGAAATAGAGAAAAACAGTCGATCATTGAATCCTTGAAGATATGCGTGAGTAGCAAGCAATGACGATGATGGGTTTGATTTTCAAGCGACAATGACGAGTTTGCACGAAGAGTTTCAACAACTTACGAGTGACAGTCACGAGTTGGAAAAGAAAATAATGGAAAATATGGAGGGGATTTTATCTGTTTAAATAAAGATTATGACTGATGATGTAACTAAACATTCTATTGCTTTACCTTGAGAACGAGCTTTAGAAAAGACATTTTGACCCGTTCTTGGGGAGATTTGAGAAGATCTAAAAAAACTTTACGCCGCATGAAGAGATAATATTTTAATTGCTGGATATAAAAAAATAGTAAACAAAGATGATTGAAAAAAAGCTAATTTAAGGGTTACTCGTGATGTTTTTCGGAATGGGTCTTTTACTGATGAAGCGATATGTGCTGAATACTTTTGATGAATTCTTGCTTCATCTAGAAGTGATGATTGAAGAGATGATAATGCTATTCAGTATGTAGATGTGATCAAATCATTATCTTCAAGACAACTACATTTACATTATGTAATATATAATTCTCTAAATAAAATTTTAATTAGACAATGACAATATGTAAATGTCTTATTATCTTCAGATATACAGAGTAAATCTGTACGATTTTTTGCTCAAGAAATATTAAGTAAAGTATGAGAAACTGCTGGTTTAGATTTGAATATCTTATATAAACAATGATTATTAATTGAATATAAAACACAAATACATCAAATTGATGATAGTCACGCGGTACAATATATGATGGCAAAACCAACAACATTTTGAGTACTATTATACGCAATGTCTCATAATAAATTTAATGAGTACAGTACTTTTTCAAGTGCTGATTTCTGAAATTTTGATGAAATTATCTTACCAGAATGATTTGCTTGATCTCTAGAAGAACTTTTATCTTTTATAGCTTAGTGTAATGAAAGAATCTCTATTTACTGTTTGGCAACGAATTCAAACAAATGTGATTACTGTGATTTGATGGGTAGTTGTTCTTATTCCTGTTTATCTTCAATGGAGATCAAACAAAAGTAGTAAGCTAGAATTTATTGAATTATGAAAATGAGAGGCTGTAGATACACATCAAAAATGATTTAAACAGAAACTAGAAATAAGCTATTGAGATCAAAAAGTTTCAAAACTATCGACCTATACATTTAGATTAAAAAACATCTGAAGTAAAGTCATTGATAAAGTAGATTTTATTGATGAAAAATGAGTTGAGCTATTCCTTAATCACAATGATCAAAAACTTGCCTTGAATATCATATGATATGAGATCGTGGATGTATCGTCTTCACTACTCGAAAGGTCTTTAGAGTTTGATTACTTCCTTCATTGATTTTGGATAAAACCATTTGTGCTTAACTCATGAGAGTATTTTACAGTGAGAGTGGTTGTTGATGGAGAAATAGTTTCTTGATACCTTGAAACAAGAATAAAAGAAACATCTCTTGTTAGATCAAATTTTAGAAAGAAAATATTTTTTGCATTCATTTCTATCTTTTTTCTCTTAGTTATCTATACAATCTTTGACGCAGTTAACAAAAAAATTGTCTGATACAAGGTATCTGATCCTCAGAATTACGCAAATGATTTCTTTAGATATGCAATTTTTATTCTGCCAGTAATAGTTTTAATAATATATGTTTGGTTATTTGTCACAGTAATTAGAATAAAGTGATTATCAAAATTTGTGTCAGGACTCTGATATAAAGATTTATTCAAGAAATTCTGATGGTAATTGAACGAAGAAAATCCAAACTATGAGAAATTGTAGATTTCCAATATGGTTATACTGCAAGTTCTTGTAATGAGAAAATTTGACCTAAATTTCTTAGAATAACTGATATAGTTCCAGATATTATTGATCGACATAAAGTGCCATATTGCAAGATTGAAGAGGGAAAAATTCAAAGCAGTATCTTAGAAGTGTGAGATATAGTGATAGCAAGAACTTGAGCTACTGCAGGGTATGCAAAATTAATCCGTTATTTGCCTGAAAAGACTGTATTTGCATCATATTTAATAAGGGTAAGAGTTAAAGAATGAGTGTATAGTTGATTTATTTGACGTATTGTCGAATCAGATTTTTTCAAAAAGTTTGTTGAAACCAACAAATGATGATCTGCCCAACCTCACGCAAATGCACCAATTTTAAAAGAATTTCAAATATCTCTTCCCCCACTCCCAACTCAGCAACGTATCGCATCGATCCTCAGCAACTATGATGATCTGATAGAAAAAAATACTCGTCGTATACAGATATTGGAAGAGCAAGCACAGGCGTTGTATCGTCACCGATTCGTTTACTTCAAGTTTCCGTGACACGAACAAGTGAAGATGGTAGATAGTGAAACTGAATTCGGAATGATTCCTGAAGGGTGGGAGGTGAAAGAGATTAAATTATTTTGAGATGTGATTACTTGAAAGACTCCATCTACCACGAAAAGTGAATATCGATGAGCAGATATGATGTTCATTAAAACGCCTGATATGCACTGATCAGTTTATTGTTTGCAGACCTCAACGTATTTATCTAAAATATGATATTTATCACAAAAAAACAAAACTCTTCCTAAAAATTCAATTTTGGTTAGTTGTATTTGAACATTGTGAGTTATAAGTATAACCAGTGAAGAATCTCAGTTTAATCAACAGATCAATGCAATAATTCCTAATGAAGAGTGCTATATAGAATATTTATATCTAAATATGAAAACAAAAAAACAACAGCTTGAAAATCTTTGATCTAATGGAGCAACAATGTGAAACGTAAATAAAGACAAGTTCGAGAAAATGGAAATTATTTATCCTTCTAAAAATTTGCTTACTATTTTTCATTGACACGTGTATGAATTATTTGAAGAGATTCTTCTGTTACAAAAACAAAATTTAAACCTCAAAAGACAAAGAAATATTTTGCTTCCCAGATTGATGAGTGGGGAGATTTTAGTTAATGAAAATATGTAATGAATAAGAAGTCTATTAACGCTATTTATGACGACGATTTGATTGTCTTTTTAGATAAGATTTGAATTTTAGAAGATATCAAAGAGTGAAAAGTAAAATGTAAGTTCACTGCTACTGTAATTACACTCAATAATGTATTCACCATATTTTATGAGAGTTGAGTGATAAAAGTTGTTTGTGATACTATTGTTGCTCAAAAAGATTTTTATGAATATATAAATAGTAGAAATGGATAAAGTAATTGACTTGATTATTGACTTACTTCAGAATGGATTCACTTGGGCATCAATGTTCGCAATTCTAGTGATTTGGTTCCTCTTTTTTCCGGAAAAAGCAGAAAAAATTTCATCTCGAATTTTTAAATTATTTAGAAAATGATCTAGTTATTTTGACAAGAGATATATTAAGTATGATATACAATCAAATATCAATATTTTCGCTAAAAGTATGTCCAATAAAATACCTAACTTTGAAGCGCCTAAAGTTAGGATAGAATTTGTGGACATGGATAAAGAGGTTATTGATAAGTCTTATTTAAAAGATTGAAAATACTATTTGATAATCAGGAAAAGTTATAACCCAAATAAAAACTTTG
>CAZWFZ010000017.1:5713-15459 GCA_964633455.1 uncultured Candidatus Peribacteria bacterium
AATTTATAACAGAATATTTCCTACAAAAACTAAAGAAGCAAATATCAGTTAAACAAAAGCAATCAATAGATTTATTTGTTGCATACAAACTTTTTACCACTACTGAAAAACAGGAGATCATTAGCGAATTTGTTGATGATTATTTACAACCTTGAACAGATGACGCGAAAGTATTGACTTTCTTTAATCAATTCGATTCTATTGATAAGGCTAGTTTATTTTTCCCCGTCTTTTTGCAAGAAATGTATTTTTTATGAGAAAGAGTTTTTGCTGAGCCTAAAAAAGAAAAAATAAAACAAGAAGTATCTGACTTAGTTGGTTTCCTTGATAAATATGCTAATAGAAATATTGGTGATAGAAACATACCAAACATATTTTCTTGAGATTACTGTAAATTCTGATTTGTCATAGTATGAATGTGATGGAAAGTTGATCAGCAGTGAGAAGCTCCATATAGAAGCTATATTGAGTCCTTAATGAATAGTAGTATAGAATCTATTTACTTAGTATGAGATGAACATAAAGAAGATTTTATCAATAATGTTTGTCCAACTTCATTTCTCAATGAAAAGTGATATTATCTGTTTAAGAATGAAAAATATAGATCCAAATTAAAATATTGAGAAAATGATTTAAAACAAGCAATGACATATTTGCTTGTGATTAGGAAGAGTAGAATAGATCCTTATTTGCCTGCTTGAATATAATAAAGAATCTATCATAATAATACTTACCTCAGAGGTAAATAATAAATTTGACTTTTATTTGTAGATTCGTATACTAATGCAAGTTTGGTACAAAAGCAGAAGACGAGAAAAGATCTGTACGAATCTCGTCAGCTTGTTGAAAGAGTTTGGAGATCAGAGGCTTGCTAAGGATATATACGTGAGACTTATGCAGTTACACGATTTTGTCAACCTGAGAGATATGAAAAACTTGAAAGATGCGAACTTGCATCCACTGAAAGGAGGGAGAAAATACGAACTTGCTATCGATGCGCGCAGTGGAGGGGAGAGGGGGAAACGGAGAATAATCTTTGAACAAAAAAATGGAGACAATGTATCAGATGATTGGATGAATGATAAAAAATTTGAAACGGTTACGGAGATAACGATATTAGAGATATCAGAACACTATACAAAATAATACTATTTACCCTTTCACCACACAAACTATGGTCTTTACACCTGATGTAGCGATAGCCCCAGGGCTGACAATTGAAAGAGAAATAGAGGCTAGATGATTATCCAAGAAAGAGGTAGCATCGAGATTAGATATTTCAGAAAAACACTTGATAGACATCGTGAAAGGTGATGTTGCTATTACCGCTAGGCTCGCATTGAAGCTTGAGTATGTTTTTGGTATCAGTGCAAGGACACGGCTCCAGTTGGATACTACCTTTCAAGAAACCAAAGCAAGAGAAGCAGAAGGCACCATTTTAGCTGAAGAAAAAGCCTTGTACAAAGTGTTTAGCAAAGAGAATATCAATTATATCATAGGATATGGCTATATGATGGCACAGAAAACTATCGAAGATCAAATCAGAGAGGTCAAAAGGTTTATGTGAGTAAGTAGACTTGTTTCTATAGAGACACTCTACTGAAATGAAAGATATTTTAGAAAATCAGAGACGTTTGATTTGTTCAAGCTTGCTCTCGGATTGTGGTTTAGACTGTGAGAAAAAGAAGCAGATAAACAACAGGTTGCTGAGTTTTCAAAAACTAATATCAAAGCACTTGTTACGAGACTGAAAACACTGTTACATAGTACATCACCACAGATAGAGGTAGTGAGAAAGATCTGTAATGAGTATGGCATCTATTTCGTCTTTATTCCTGAAAATTTCAAGAAAGTGCCGGTGAAATGAGTGGTGAGATACTACAAAGAAAACCCTCTTGTGCAGTTGAGCAACAAAGGGAACTATACCGATGTTTTTCGATTCAATTTATTCCATGAGATAGGTCATATAGCTCAGCATCTCGGTAAAAAGCAGACGTTCATAGATGTAGAGGGAAGCGATGTAAGTGACCAGATAGAAGAGCAAGAAGCAGATCAATTTGCGGGAGAGAATATACTCGCTGATAGTGAATACAACAAGATAACAAGAAATCCGACAGAGGAAAATATAGCGAAAGTGGCAAAAGCGAACAAGATTCACCCATGAATCATCGCATGAAGACTTGCAAAAGATGGTATATGGAAACGACCACAAGCACAGGCTTTTAGAACTCATACTATTTAGTAGAGATGAACAACTCATTGGAAAAGTATGTCGTCGAAAAGACCTTTATCGACTACACAAAACAACTCACGCCAAAACGGAAAATGCTTCCTGATACAGGCAGAAATCTGTTTTCTGAGGTGGTGATCCCAGAAGTTCTTCTTGCTAGTCTCAGAACTATCAATGCATCAGTTACTGATGATCGTGTTTTCCAAGAGGCAATCGATGAACTGGTCAAAGATAGAACAAGTAAATCATTATATGATGCAAACAAGGAGGTCTATGCGCTCTTGAAAAACTGATATCAGACAGAAATGATAGATGAAAAGGGAGAAAAGATTGTCTATCATATCAGTTATATCGACTGGATTGAAGCAGAACATAATAGCTATCATTACAAACAGCAATTTTTCGTTAGAGGAAAGGTCTATGACAAAGAACCTGATATAGTCTATTTTGTGAATGGGATTCCCCTGGTCGTGGTAGAGTGCAAAAACAGTAGTCAACCGATTAGTAAGGCATTTGATGATAACATAGCAGACTATATCGAAGCAATACCTCAGTTATTTGTCTATAATCAGTTTATTATCCTTACCAATGGAGTAAAAACCAAATTATGAGCGTTTACGAGTAGTTATGAGCATTATTTTGCTCGGAAAAAAGTAGATGATGAAAAAGAACAAGCGGATGGATCGATGCATACTGCTATCAAGGGAGTTTTGGATCCTGTGAGACTGTTAGATATTATCGAGAATTTCGTTGTGTTTGATGATCACTACCAAGGCAAGATCGTAGCAAAAAATCATCAATACCTCTGAGTAAGTAACGTGTATGATAGGTTTCTACGTAGAGAGACAATTGATGGTAAATTAGGAGTCTTTCGACATACGCAATGAAGTGGAAAGTCCTATAGTATGATGTTTGTGGTGCAAAAAATACTTAGGAAGGTGGCAGGCAACTTTACGTTTGTGATTGTGACTGATAGAACAGAACTTGATAATCAGATTGCTAAATGATTCGCTCATTGTGGTATCGTGAATGATGTCGATGCAAGAGCAGAAAGTATTGCTGATCTCAAAAAGTTGCTTCAACAGGATAGAAGAGTGATTTTTACGCTTATTCATAAGTTTGATGAGTCACTAGAAAAGATCAATGAAAGAGATGATATCATCGTAATGACCGATGAAGCTCATAGATCGCAGTATGGAGATCTTGCAATGTATATGAGACAAGCACTGCCCAACGCAATGTTTCTGTGATTTACGGGGACACCACTTATTAGTGAAGATGCAGAACCGACGAAAAAAGTATTTGGTGAGTATGTTTCTGTCTATAATTTTTCGCAGAGTATCGAGGATGGTGCTACAGTACCCATATATTATGAGAACTATACACCGAAAGTAATCAATGAGAATCCTGATTTAGCGAAAGAACTAGAGGCATTGCAAACGAAGTTTACCAATAGTGAAGATGACGAGGTTATCGACCATAAACTGAGCCTTGCCTATGCTATCCTTACGAGAGATGATATCTTGGACGAAATCGCTCATCATATAGCAACCCATTTTCTCGCTAGAGGACAATGAAGTGATGGCAAAGCTATGGTCGTATGTATTAACAAAAAAACTGCAGTCAAAATGTACTGGAAAGTAAAGAAAGCATTTGAAGCAATGAATCATCCTATTCCTGATATGGGAGTCATGATTAGCCTAGGAGATAGACAGGCAGAAGATAGAAGGATGGAAGACACATGAGGAGATTTTGAACTCCTGAGACAACAGATACAAGAAAAGGATGGAGATGGTACCCCTATACTAGAAAAGAGATTCAAAAAAGCTGAAGACTCACTACAGATTGTTTTCGTCTGTAGTATGTGGCTGACAGGATTTGATGCGAAAAATTGTACGACCTTGTATCTCCAAAAACCAATGGCGTGACATACGCTTATGCAAACGATAGCAAGGACTAATAGAGTCTACAAAGAAAAGACACACGGACTTGTGGTGGATTATGTGAATGTCTTTAGCAACCTACAAAAGGCACTGAGTTTGTATGCTTCACCAGAACTAGGAGAACCAAATGAGGTGATCAAACATAAGGTCACTTTTGTAGATGAGATTGAAAAGAGTCTCGCAGTAATGACAGACTATCTGAAGACAAAACATATTGATCTTGAACAGTTATTTACCCAAGAAGCTGATGTGGGCGTACAGATTCTGTGAGCAGTTGAATCGATAATCGAAAGTGAAAGTAGCTATAAGGAATTCTTTAGACTCCATAAAATTGCTCAAAAAAATTATCAAGCATTATTACCAGATCCCAAGTGCGCACCGTATACAAAAACAATGAAGTTGCTACAATTCCTCGTTGCTAGTGTTCAACAAGCGTTAGGAGACGATACTGTATCGAAACAAGCCATTTATGAGGAGCTTGAAGCACTCTTAGACAAATCAATAAGAGTAGATCAATACAAGGTAGTACAAAACTTTCGCGTCAAAGATTTGAGTAAGATTGATTATAGTAAGTTGAAAGAAGAATTTGGTGAGAATCAAAAGAATAGTATCATCCAACAACTTGCAAAATCAATGAAGGAGGCGACTGAAAAGATGATAGGGATAAATCCAAAGAGAAAAACATTGATGGATAAATTAGAGAAGATTATGGAGGCATATAACAAAGGCAGTAAAGAGATAGAACAGATATTTGAAGAGCTTGTGAAACTAACTCAGGATATTACCGATGAAGAACAAAGAGCGGTGAGACAAGAAATGACTGAAGAACAGCTTGCGGTCTTTGATCTATTGTATAAGGATGACTTACAAGATGATGATAAGAAAGAAATTAAAAAAATCGCAAAAGAGCTGTTGGATATTGTAAAAACTATTGTTGCATCATCTGTGAAGTGGCGAGAAAAAGAACAAACACAAGCTGAAATAAAGGTGAAAATAAGCACCTTTCTCTACGATCATCTACCTGAATCATATGATGATAAGCTTCTTGAGATCAAGTCGCATGAGCTCTATCTCTACATGTACGAGCATATGAGAGTATAATTATTCTTCTCACTGCAAAATATGTATCCCCTCCATATAAAAGCCCCCTTTGTAGGTGTCTTTTTTGACTCTTCAGATGAGGGTGGTGGGGGTGTCTTTGGAGATAGCATTGTGGAGATCGCCTTTTCATCGTTGGAGGATGGTGACTGAGGCGTTGCCATGTTTGGCTTGGAGTTTGAGATGTCCTGCGCCTTTGGAACCTATTTTGCTAGATTCGGTAATCATCAGATTTTCTATCAGAAATGAGGGTTCGGGATTGCCTTCACCGAAAGGTCAGAGCAGATGAATTGCTGCCATGCTTTTGGCGTTGAGTTCGTGGGCGTGAATTCTGGTGTCGACGGTAATATGTCCTTCTTCATCGCTGTCGAAGTTTTCTCTACAATAGCTTTGGAGATGACTGAGAAGATCATCAAGTTTATCTAGTGCGACGGTCAAGCCTCCTGCTTGTGCATGACCACCAAACCTGAGGAGGAGGTGTTGTGCATCTTGGAGCATTTTGACAATATGAAATCATTTGGGGCCTCTGAGACTGGCTACCATCGTGTTGGCCTCTTTGTCTATAGCACCGATCAGTGTAGGTCTTTTCCATTTTTCTGCAATCTTGCCTGCGACGATACCGATGACGCCTTCGTGGAACTCATCGCCGACCGCAGCGAGGAAGTTGTTGTCAGTGTCGATCTGACTGAGCGCCGATTGGTAGAGGTCTTCTTGGATAGATTTTCTTTCGACGTTACGTTCTTCGAGTTGTTCGAGCAGGAGCAGTTGTTTCGCTATATCTTGCGTGAGGAGACAATCCAGGCCGTCGTGCGCACTGCCCATTCTGCCTGCAGCATTGAGTCTCGGTGCAATCATAAATCAGATATGATAGGCTTCAGCTACTTTGATATTGAGATGATCGATAAACTGTGCGAGGGAGGGAATCATTTTGTCTCTTCTCGTATTTATAATCTCGAGTCCCTTACCTACCAATAATCTGTTTTCATCTACGAGAGGCATACAGTCCGCTACGGTTGCAATCGCTACGAGCGGGAGGAGCATATCTTGCATACGTGTTTTTTGTGCAGGGTCGGTGATGAGAAGAGAGGCGAGATGGGTACAGAGTTTATAGGCAACGGTGGTACCACAGAGTTCTTTGAAACGCAATGAGGGCGTCAGGTGCGGATTGATAATCGTGAATGCGTCAGGCAGTATCTCAAGTGGTTTGTGATGATCGGTGATGATCATATCTATGCCCAGTTCTTTGGCGTGACGCGCAGGTTCTATAGCCGTGATACCATTATCCACGGTGATGATGAGTGAGACGCCTGCCTCTTTGATCATATCAATATGTTTGACCTGGATGCCATAGCCGTCGTTTTGTCTATGCGGTAGTCTGATTGAGATATGTGGATAGTTGAGCAACGTGCGAAAAAACGTGTAGAGCGTGAAACTCGAAACGATCCCATCGACATCATAGTCACCGAAAATCATAATTTTTTCTTGGCGCTCCATAGCTTCGATGATGCGTTGACTAGCGATTGCTACACCATCAAAATCACTTGCGGGTTGCCAGTAGCGCGCGTATGAGGGATTGAGAAAATCATCTGCTTGGTCGGTAATATTTCTGACAGCGAAAAGTCTTTCGAGGAGAGTTTGATCAGGATGGTCGTGCAAGATGCGCCAGTGCATAGGTAACCTGTGGAATAAAGAAAATTTTTGGTATTGTTGTTGCACGAAGGGTAGGCATTACCGCTTGAAAAGCAATGCTAATTGGCTACACTACATCAAGTTTTACTCTCTTACCGCTTGTGTACTCATGAATTTGTATAACGATATTCCCAGTTTTGCAGACGAAACGAAGTGACATTTTCATGTCGTCGTGGAGATCACCAAAGGCTCTTCCAACAAAGTAGAATACAACGAAGAGAAAGGGTATTTTGCCCTCGATAGAGTCTTGTATCATTCTATGTTTTATCCGTTTGATTATGGATTTATTCCCCAGACCTCTGCAGGAGATGGAGATGCGGTAGATGTATGTCTCCTCGTTACCCATCCTACCTTCCCAGGGTGTGTTGTCAAAGCGAGAGCTATCGGTACGTTGGTCACCAAAGATCAAGATGGTGAAGACTACAAAGTGATCGCTGTGCCTGTGTCCAAACTTGACCCACGTCGAGATGAGGTCCAGACAATCGATGATCTTCCCAAGCATGTCCAAGAAGAAATTAGCATCTACTTCAAAGAATACAAGAGACTTGAAAAAGAAAAATATGACAAAATTGAGATTGGCGGTTTCATCGATACCACCAAGACCCTCGCACATATCAAAGAGGCTCAAGCAACCTGGCAAGCGAAACATCATTAAGATTAAACTTTTTCTCAGCGTATGATCTATCTCCTCATAGTACTTATTTTCTTTTTGGGAGCTACGTTTGCATCATTTGCAGGCGTCCTTTTGGAAAGAGGGAGAAAAGAAAATTCTTGGCGGAAGCGATTTCGTTCAGTAGCTACGACCAGGTCTATTTGTGTCTGATGCGAAAGAGTACTCGCATGGCGACAACTCATACCCATCTTGTGAAGAGCCTTCCAAAAAGGACATTGTCTCCATTGCAAAGCACCTATTCCTGCCTGGTATAGTTGGTTTGAAGCGGTGATGGGCGTGGTCTTTGTTGGTGTGTTTCTCAATTTCTATCGAATCTATGTGGATCCAACGACGTGATTAATTTTGCCAGAACTGTTCCCCTATCTTATTGCACAGTGGTTGTTGGCGTGGACGATCGTGAGTCTACTGGTCGCTGACATTTTGCGATACGAAGTAGATCTTTTTTTTGTGGCGGTGTTGTTGGCAACAGGTATCTGGCGACATAGCTTTCCTCAGACAGCACCTGCATGGTGATGGGAAGGGACGATGTGGCGGTGAGGGTGTTTTTTCTTGCTTCGAGCTAGCTCATATCTCCTTACCTATCGACGTTACGGTACCTGGCAAGCAGGGATAGGTACAGGTGATGTTGTTTTGGCGGTTGTGTTGTGAGCAATTAGTAGTTCTCCAGGTGAGACGCATTGGATGCGGGTTGTGCAATATCTCTCAGTATATATGGTGATGGCGAGTACCTTGACGCTCACGTTTTGGGCATTGCATAAACATTCCTCCAAACACACACCTATCTATTTGCCTTTCGTCCCCGGGATGCTCATAGCCTGGGTAGTGATTCCCTATGTGCGGGCGTGGTATATGGGACGGTAGAAAGGAGAAATAAGAAACTAGACCCTGGCTGTCGCCAGGCAGGTTCAGATTCCAGAAAATAGTTGCAAGATACATGATGCCTCATATCAATTAGCTACGTGACTGAGTAGGATCTGCTACTCGTCTATTTTCCAGTATACAAGAGATAAATACCGAAGAAAATGACTTGATAAAATTTGACAAAAATTATATTTACTATATAATTATTATAAGATTCCTTGAAATCTATGTTTATCTTCTATCACCATGAGATGGTGCTCAATGACGATCTGCAATATCAGGAGGGTGAAGTAACAACGATGCCCAAATATCCCCAATATACACAACAAACCGATGCTGCCACAGCTTCAGTTTTGACAACTGATCAAAAAGAGCAGATGGAGGAGAAGTTCAGAGTACTGCTACGTGATGAGAAATATCAAGAAGCAAAAGTATGTATGGACAACCATAGGGAGATAGATTTCACAGAAAATATCAAAGTAGTATTTGAGGAGCGTTTGAAGTCATGGCGAAATTTTAAGGGTGCAATAAGAATTCAAAATGAGTTATGATGTGGGATAGATTTCACAGATCCCTGTCACGCGAATGCTGAGCATATAAAAGAAGTGTATGAGGAGTGTTTGAAGAAATGAGAGCTTACTGATGCAATAAGCATTCAAAAAGAGTTATGAGCAGGGATAGATTTCACAGAAAATATCAAAGTAGGATTTGATCTGCATTTAATGAGATGAGAGTTTACTGATGCGGCAGCAATTAAAAAAGAGTTATGAGAAGGGATAGATTTCACAGAAAATATCAAAGTAGGGTTTGAGGAGTGTTTGAAGAAATGAGAGCTTACTGATGCAATAAGCATTCAAAAAGAGTTATGAGAAGGAATAGATTTCACAGAAAATATCAAAGTAGGATTTGAGAAGTGTTTGAAGTTAGGATCGTTTAAGGATGCAATAAGCATTAAAAAAGAGGTATGAGAAGGGATAGATTTCACAGATCTCTGTCACGCGTATGCCGATAATATAAAAGAAGGGTATGAGAAGTGTTTGAAGCGATGACAGGTTACTAATGCAAAAGAAATTCAAAAAGAGTTATGAGAAGGAATAGATTTCACAGAAAATATCAAAGTAGTATTTGAGGAGTGTTTGAAGAAATGACGTTTTAATGCTGCAAAAGAAATTCAAAAAGAGGTATGAGAAGGGATAAATTTCACAGAAAACGTCAAAGTAGGATTTGAGGAGTGTTTGAAGAAATGAGAGGT
>CAZWFZ010000018.1:0-3130 GCA_964633455.1 uncultured Candidatus Peribacteria bacterium
TGCAACAATCATTTGTCGATGGTGACGTAGCAATTGGTGAAATCAAAAATGTCGCTGCTAGTTTCACAACAACAATACCTGGTGAGCAGGTAGCTGTTGAAATCTTTGTGCCTGCAGTGACCAAGATACTCGAAGCAATCACCGCCAAGAATGATGATCAGCAAGATCCCTATGGTTGGTATGCGCCTGCTTTTCCTTTTGATATATCTGATAGTCATTGTATGCCTACGCATTGGGAATCAAGATTTGATAGACTCTTCTTGTACTATGATCGCCTCGAGCCAGGTAGTTGTGACTTCTCCTTCCCTGTCTTGCAAGCATACTCTGGTACGACCACGACTATGCCGTTCCGTATCTATGAGATGTACAAAGGGAAGCTCAACGGCAGAAAAGTTATTCCTGCTCAATAATAAATATAAAATATGAAGCATACACACATACATTTCAGAAAATACTGTATGAGACACAAATGGTGATTGTTTTTGTGAGTACTCATATTGGTTATGTTCTTTCTTCCTATCCTCTTCCCCTATCAATTACATACAGGAGGAGAGGTGCGTTTGGATAGTCAGTGAGTACCAATCGTAGGTCAAAAATATGCTCCGTATGCATCGATAGATGAAGTGCCTCAAGCACTCCAGGAGATGGTCGTCGGTATCGAAGATAAACGTTTTTATTGGCACCTGGGCATTGATCCTATTGCTGTAGCGAGGGCGTTGTGGGTTTGGTTACGCAGGTGAGAAATACAGTGAGCGTCTACGATCGATCAACAAGTTATTAAATTGGATAGACAGCAATTTGCAAGATCTCCAACTGCGAAACTCATTGAACGACGATGAGCACTTTCTTTGCAAACACAATTGAGCAAACATGAGATCTTATTGCAATATATTAATACTATACCATTTGCGAACGGTGTTGTGTGACGACGTTCTGCTTGTGAGCAATATCGATGAGTATCGTGTCACCAAGTAGCTCCCGAAAAACGATATCTTTTGTTGGCGCTTGCACAAGCATGAGGAAATCCTTTGCAGGAATCCCAACAATCGCTTCTCCTTGCAAGAGCAAAAATGCTTTGTGAAGCATATGAAAAAGATGATTGTGGGCAAATTGAATCCTCCTTGCGATTGCAGATACAAGCCCCTCAAAATTCCCTTGATCCGAGAGTTAGTGACTTATTGTTGCAGTTACCACCTGCGCAGGTATTTGACAGTCAATTACATCTGCGTGTAGATCGTATTTTGGAGATTACCCAGTCACAAAGAGCACAATATCATATTGGAGATTGTTGTGTGCTTGTGCTTGATGGTTCGTGAAATCTTGTGACGGCCAATCATTGTAGATGACGACAAGATCCACTTGCTGGCAAAATTGATATGTGTCGTGTACCGAGGCAGACGTGATCTGCTATCAAACCCTTCTTGTATATGTACGCGATGCAGAAGCTCAACTATGATAAGGATACGACAATAGTTGATGAGCCAGTCCAATTTGATTTGTGAGGAGGTAGTTTGTATGATCCCAAAAATTTTGATCTTACCTATCACGGCACCGTATCACTAGCGTATGCTTTGGGTAATAGCCTCAATGTACCAGCTATTAAACTCCTTCATGAAGTTGGCGTACAACCTTTCTTATCATTCCTCCAACAACAACTACAGGCAACTTCGACTGAAGAACTGAATCCCAAAACAGCAGATGAAGTCTGATTGTCTCTGGCGTTGTGAACATATGAGACGTCGCCACTCGCGTTTACGCAATTATGGAGGACCTTCCTGCCAGGTCATATTACGTGACCATATCAGCGTACACAACAAGAGATAGTTGCAATCTTAGAAAACCCTATCAATAAGTTAGTTTCTTTCGGACAAGATTCCTTTCTCGTACATCCAGGACGAGCAGTCAAGACAGGAACTTCTCGTAAGTTTATCGATGCACGAATTTGCGGAGTAGCAGTACGCCAGGATCGTGTGGCGTGCTTGCGGATGGGAAACTATGACAACTCACCAATGCTGTGACCAAGTGGTACGGTCGCGAGTTATGTGTGGTCATTGATCGTCGAAGCAATCGATCCGTCATTCTGAGCGTAGCGAAGAATCCAGGATTCTTTTATGCTTTACGCTAACTTTTGCCTGGATGCTTCGCTCTCGCTCAGCATGACGTCTTGCCTTGTTTATCCAAACCAGTACAAATCTCTCACTTTATGAGTATTTTTCTCCATGCAAAACTTTGATGCACGTTTGTTAGATTTTTTTCAGACACACAACCTTACAGGTGACTATCATGAGCATCCGCCTGTTTTCACGGTGGACGAGTGTGAGGATATCAAAAATACTATTCCTGGTTTTCATACCAAAAATCTTTTCCTCACGGACAAGAAGTGATGATTCTATCTTGTGAGTATAGAAGCAGACAAAAGATTTCCTGTTACCTTATTTCGCAAAACTCTGGGGCTCAAAGATCTCAGTTTCTGATCGCCAGAACAACTCTTCGAATTCTTGCAACTTACTCCCTGAAGTGTTTCCTTGTTTGGATTAATTCATGCTCCAACTACTCTCAACGTTTTTCTTGACCACGACTTGCGACATGCATCTCACGTTGGACGACATCCCAACCGCAATGACGCCACTATCGTGATCGATCATGATACCTTAGAAAAGTTTCTGGTGCTTACAGGACATACACCTCAACTGGTGCAGTTTGATGAAAAGAGTGTAAATATAGCATCAATTATAAAATAATTGACATTCTTATATAAATGAGTATAAGATATTCTCTTTGCTTCTTTTTTTCAGATGCGTAAAACGATAAATAAAGCATTCTTCACCCATGCATACAAACAGTATATCACCAACGACGTACCTATTTTGTTTGATCAACAAAAATCACTGGAAGCGCAAGCAGATTGTCTTGCGAATCTTGTGACGCAGGCGAGTGAGACTACGTTTGGTAAAGAACATTGCTTCACAGAGACTGCGAGCTTAGAGAAATTTGACCAACAACTTCTCTTTTTCCAGGATCACGTCAAGATTGTCGATTATGAAGGGGTGAAATCATATATCGAGCATATCAAAAAATGAGCTGAAAATATTTTGCGGAAAGGGGAAACGAAGTATCTGTCGACGACGTC
>CAZWFZ010000018.1:3230-15259 GCA_964633455.1 uncultured Candidatus Peribacteria bacterium
TGGTGTCCTGGTCGAAGAATATACGGTTGCTCCTCATACAGACAATGGACAGTATCATGAATGGTTTGTCGAACTTTCTGGTAGTACCTTACCTACAGGTAAACAACTTACCGCTGCATGCCATGCGATGGATGTTGCTCTTCAACAGAAAAATGATTACTATCGTGATTTGAGGCAAGCATGAACATTGAGTCAACTACAAATACGTATCCTCAAACCTGGTGCTTGCTCACAGTATATGCAAGCACAACCTGGTTTCGACCCACAAAAAAAACTCCCCCATCTCAAAGATGATAGAAAGATTGCACAGTGGTTAGAGCAAGCAGAAATGCTAATTGAGTTCTAGTGAACATAGTGATACATCTTTATTACAATAAAAGTTCTTTTTGCCAAAACGCATTTTCTCCTCGTTTCCTCTTGCAAAAGATGAAAAAGAGAATAAATAAATCTAAACAAAATTGCGAAATATGAAAACAGTTGAAGAAATGATGCCCGTGACAGTGTTGTCTGAACAAGAAATACTGAAGCAGAAACTCTTTGATACCTATCTCTCGTTGCGTGGCATGATGAGTCAAGAACGTGATATAGAGAATCAAAGCGATGGTATTTCTAGACGACCGTTGCGTACCATCATTAGAAAATTTTTTCACCTTTTGGACAAAAAGGAGGTCTTCAGGGCTTACCAGAACTGTTATGATAAGCTCAGGAGAGCGGTCCTTTGGTTGCGAGACGTGGTGTATACCAAATCCATTACTCGTATCCATGAGGGGAGAAAAAAACAATTCTACTACGTAAGCATAGCTGCTCTTGAGCCGGTATGTGATCGTTTGGGAGAGTTGTTGGTCTAAAGAGTAGATTGTTTTGGTTATTGTCTGTCATATTTTTTTCAAAGGGGCCGCATTTGCGGCCCCTTGTCACGTATTGATTGTAATTCGTCCGCAATATCAATTGTTTTAGAAGTATGTCTAGATGATGAAAAACAGACTTGAGCAATATCCTTGCTTTTTTCAATGGTTTGGCTATAATGTAACTACTTCTGACTAGCAATGCCCCTTTTCGTTGAATTTCCTTTGCTTGGTCGCTTTCATTTTCCTTATTTTGTGTCCCATGTCATTGACAGAACGCCTGCTGGCTGATTATATGCAAGCTATGAAAGCGAAAGAGGTTGCCAAGAAGGAGATCCTCAACTTTGTGATTGCTGCGATTAAGAACAAAAAGATAGAATTGCACCAAGACCCCGACGATGCTGAAGTATGCAAGATTATCAAAAAGGAGATTAAAGCGAGACAAGAGTCTCTTGTCTACCTAGAGAAAGCAGGTGACCAAGCTGGGATAGATGAGGAAAATACCAAGATAAGGATTATCCAAGCCTATTTACCAACCCAGTTAGATGAAACTCAACTCAGAGCACTTATCGCTACGAAGCAACAAGAGCTTGGTATCGATGATATACGTACCGGTAGAGGCAAAATTATAGGTGCCATGATGCAAACGCACGGCGAGCAAATCGATGGAGCAGAGCTTAACCGTATTCTTACTTCTTTGATGGCATAACCCATGAAGAAACGCTTACTAACAGTTCTTTTGCTAAGTGTACTCAGTATAGGTTTTTGGGGTAGTGGTGTCTTTGCACAAAATGGTTGAGCTACAAGTGCTTGAACTCCTTCTGCTGGAAACTGAGGTGCAGCTGCAGATAATTGTTCTGGAGGTATCAAACTCAATACGGATATTCCTTTCGTAGGTAATTGTATTGAGAAATCAACCAATGCGAGTGTCGCGGGAGATAAAACTACTATTGCCAACGCCTTCCCCAAACTCTTGTGAGGATTGATGAGAATAGTGATGACGGTGGTGGTGATTGTTGGATTTATGGGAATTTTGGTCGGTGGCTTTATGATGTCCGCTGGAGGATTGGAAGCGAGTTTGATGGCTAAGTGAAAAAAGTTAATTATTACGGTGATTATTGGACTTATTGTCCTAGGCCTCTCAGGTATTATCCTCAATTTGATCAATCCTAACTTCTTTGGTACGGATAGCCAACCTACAAGTTCTCCCTAAGTATGTTTCTTTTACTTTATATATTGTGTTTCTATGTTACCGATTACTGTGCACAACCATGGCTATCTGATTGGAAATGAATTACTTATTCTGACTACCGATGAGCCACAAAAAAACCTGATTAACTTGTGTTTACACAAAGGTGAGACCATGCGTTATGGTAAATCACTCGTTCGTGTAGTAGATTTTCCTGGAGAGTATGAGATGTGAGGAGTTCCTATTACCTGCTACGAATCTGGTGGTGTACTTCACTATCTTTTGAGGATGGAAGACGAACAAATTGCTATCATTCGCAACACGTCAGTGCTCGAACAAGAAAGCTTCGATGGTATCCATCAATGGATTTGCCAAGACAAAAAGTGTAACGATGCGGTTGAGAATCTAGAACTCACAGGCACAATTACTGTTTTGGACGATATCTCCTAATCGAGATTGGGGTTGTTTACTCATCAAGTAGACTCCATCACCATCGCGCAACGGTACGAGGAGTGTATTGAGATGAAGCTGATCAGCTGTAGTCACCAACGTAGGCATCTTGTCAGCGAAACGTATACAATCATCACATATGATCACTGTCTTATCGTGAAAATGAGGAGCCAGATAGGTGAGATAATCAGCATACATACTCTTCTGCCCATCGATAAAAACGAAATCAAGACGTGGAATGAGTTTCTGAGGAAGGCGCAGCATATCTGTATGATAGCAGGTGAGATTGGATATATGGTGTTGCCATTGATGCCACAAGGTGAGTTGATAACTAGGGTGTGAAATCTCACATGATCGTAGATATCCTCATCGTTGATGTATGGTCTGTGCGATGTGTATGCTCCCTCGACCAATAGCACTGCCAATTTCCCAACAGACCTGAGGTTGGGTAGTAGTTACTATATAGTACAAAAATTCCCACGTAGCATTGCTCATGATGGGGATAGTGTGACTATCAGCAAAGCGTTTTATCTGTTCCATAGCGAGCAGCAAATAAAATTATTTTATGTTTTATACAAATGAAAATTATGTCAGAATCAAGTGTACAATCTCCTATTAGTTTTACCAAAAACAAGAGGAGACCAAGACCGGTAAATTCCGGTCCAGAGAGAAAGCTTACAGTGAGTAAATCAGCTCATGCTAAGCCAGCTCCCTTCAAAATTGAACCGGGCGAAGAACCGGTAAAAATCTTCTCATTGCTCGGACTCGAGCAAGTGGGACAGTGTCTCATTATTGAGTACAAAGATGATATGATCATCGTCGATGCCGGTATGGAATTTTCTGCCAACGAAACGTTGGGAGCAGATTACATCGTACCGGATATTAGATATGTGAAACAAAACATCAAGAAGTTAAGAGGTATTGTCCTGAGTCACGGACATTTGGACCACATCGGTGGTTTGAGAGATATGCTGCCAGAACTAGGCTTTCCTATGTTGTATACTACCCCATTGACGCTTGGTATTGTCAAAAAATTGTTTGACAACAAAGAAGATGTAGCGAAGATCAAAGCGAAAATTGTAGATCCCGATATTGATATTCTCAAACTAGGTTGTTTCTCAATCGAATTTGTGAGAGTAAATCACAATATCCCAGAGACGATGGCTATGGCTATTCAAACACCCAAAGGACTGATCTTCAACTCATCAGATTTCAAAATTGATCACACACCGGCTATCGATAAACCAGCAGACCTTGCAAAGATTGCTAGGATTGGTCTCGAAGGAGTGAAGTTATACATTGGCGATAGTCTTGGTTGTCAAAGAGCAGGACGAGCATTATCAGAGCAAACTATTGGAAACAATCTAGATCGTATTATCAAAGAAAGTGAAGGAAGAATAGTAGTTGCTACGTTTGCATCCAATGTAGGTAGAGTGATTCAGCTCATTCATAGTGCTATCAAATATAATAGAGTCGTCTTTTTGTCAGGGAGATCTATGGTAAATAATGTCGAAATCTGTCAACAACTCGGATATATCAACGTCCCCAAAGGCACCATTCGTAAACTTAATGAGGAAGTAGAAAATATGCCCGACAGTAGAGTAATGATTTTATGTACAGGTGCTCAAGGAGAAGAATTTAGCGCACTTGCACGTATGTCGAGAGACGAACATGCACAGATTAGTCTCAGACAAGGTGATACTATTTTGATGTCTGCGTCTACTATTCCAGGAAATGAATTGCAAACTGCACATATGATCAACAAACTGATTATCAAAGGTATCAACCTCATCACCAATGATATCATGGATATCCATGCGAGTGGGCATGGAGGTGCAGAAGATCACAAACTGATGTTGGGACTTGTAAACCCAGACTACTTCTTACCGTTCTACATCGAAGCATTTTTGAGGTATGAACACCGCAAGCTTGGTCTTGACCAAGGAATAGCAGATGATCATATTTTGATGCCCAATGAAAATGGTTCAGTTATTGAATTGTATGACAATGGATGCAAGATAGCAGACCAAAAACTCGACTTAGATACTGTCCTGATCGATGGCAAAGGTAAGTGACATCTGTCAGGTGAATATGTCATCAAAGCTCGTCAGATTATGTCGCATGATGGAGCTGTTGTCTTGTTGTTCAAAGTTGATGCAACGACCAAGGAGCTAGTGTGAAACGTACAAATCGAATCGAGAGGATTTGTGTATTCTTCGGAAGTCAAAAAAATTCATACCAGTGTCGTTGAACTCAGTAAGTCCAAGTATTACGAGTACAAGAAAAAGGGCAAAGATATCAAAGACATCCTGAGAATGATCAAAGATGAATTGGGTGATTTTATGATGAAGCAAATTGGGAGACAACCTATGGTGATCCCTATGTACGTCTATATCGCAAGAGACACTACGCAACCTGCTGCTGCTTTGATTGAACAAGATACCAACGCGAGTGGATTTGAGGGAAGTGATCCGGTAGATGAGTGAGCAGGAGAGACAAAAGAGACAAAAGAGGAACCTAGAGAAACTATCTAATCCTTTATTTGCTCCTTAGTATAATTATGTATGGGCAGTCAAATCTAGAAAGTAAGGATCCAACATTTAAAGACCAAGTTAATCAAGAGAAGGCAAGGTCTCGAAAAGAAAATATCAAGAACACTAAATTGGATCCACAACAGGTGGACGCTTATTTTGCTGAACATGGATACCATGACCTCACATATGAAAAAATTAAAATCCTGCTTCAAAAGGTAACCAAGGCAGATTCAGCTAGACTGCCTGATCTCAAAGAAGATCTCAGAGATGAAATAGTTGAACAACATATTATCTCATCCTTTAAAGAACTCCCTGCTACCGAGAGAACCCCACAAAAACTGGTTGAGATTATTGCGTCGTATATCAAATCGCATATGCAATATGATGCAATGACTATCACCATAGACACGAAGATGTCCTCTCTCTTCTCCTTTGATAACGAGATAGACGACGTGATTGCTTCATTAGAAGATCAAGGATATTGCTTGCCTCCAGAGCGTATACAAAAATTACGTTCAGGCAAAATAAATGTCGAGCAGTTTATTCTCGATACATACATAGATCAAAAGTATGTGAATATTTCTGATCACCAAATGCAGTCAATGATTCCTCTTTTGGAAAAATATATGCTTCCTTTCCAGAACAGGACATCAAAGGAAAAACATGTAGAAATAAAAAAACCACAGTCCAAGTTTGTTAAGGATCCTAAATCTTTTCAAGGTGATTCATCAGAAAATATCCACTTGCAAAACGAAGTATATATACGAATGAACGAACTCTATAACATTATATGTGCGGGTGACAAAAAAGGTTTCATCAACAAGGTTAAGCATGCTAATTTCCTTGTTCTATTATTACTTTCTAAAGAGTTAGATGGTACTGGAATCAACAAAGAATTGACTCTTTTGGGACAGTATTCACTTTATCAAATGTTGCATGAGATTAAGATAGGTGTTTGTAGGCATTATTCACTCATCGCAAAACAGTTGTATCAAAAATGTGCTCCACATCTTGGGTTACCAGAGTCAGACCTGCTATTTGTATGTAATGATAAACATCAACACGCTTATAACGTACTACTCACACCCAATTCTTGATGAGGCATTGAGAAAAGATACTTGGATATTACCTCGTATATTTCAGGCAAAGAATTATGGTTGAGTGACGAGAGGAGAAAAAAATTAGGTGAAAAGAATGAACTCTACGTTGAGCAAAACAATGTCACGCAAGACACCAAAGAATCTGGGTAATCTTTATTTATAGGCACATCTATGCATACCAAAAAACATTCACGAAGACGTTTTCTCAAGCCCGGTCGATTGGTAGTTTTGGGAATAGTGTTGTGGTGACTCATGAGTTTTTTGTCATCTCCCAAGCATGCAATACATGCAGATATTCTCATCCGTGAAGGAGAAACAGTCGCTAAGATATATCCAGAAATTGATGGGCGATGGGATCGTATTCAGCTCAAGCGTTTCTTTCGTGCACACACTGACGAAACAGCTAAAATTCAACCAGGTGGGTATGTTTTTTCTGGAAGTTACACCAATCAACAGATCCTAGATCTGTTTTTGGCATGACCACAAACCGCGTACGAACACGTGACTATCTTAGAATGATGGAGTAGCTGGGACATCGATGATGCCTTGGCCAAAGGGGGTACGATACAGGCAGGTGAGTATAGAGCGTATATTACAAACCCTGCCAATATACAATCACTCGCAACCAAATATCCCTTCTTGGCCCAAGCTTTGCGTGATCGCCCCAACCTCGCGTCACTTGAATGATATCTCTATCCTGAGACATATTTTTTGGATGCAAACTATCCCTTATTGCTTCAGCTGGTAGGACTACAGTTAGATGCATTTGCTGAGCGTATTTGGACTCCATATGGTACAAAATTAACTGACTTCACTACTTCACTCAAGAGGCAGTGATTTACGTTTTCTCTTTCTTCATACGGTGCTCTCACCCTTGCGTCTATCGTCCAAAAGGAGGAAAGAGCAATCCAAAATCAACCTGCGGTAGCGAGTGTCTTTTTCAATAGACTCCAAGATGGTATGCTGATAGATGCAGATATTAGCTTATGCTATGGTTTGTCAAAACCCTATGCAAGCTGTACACCAAGTGTTATCGTGAATTTCCTCTATGATAAAACCAATCCCTACAATACCAGAGCTGTGGCAGGACTTCCTCCTACACCTATTGCGAACGTCCCCGCGTCGACGATCCAAGCGATTTTGGACGCAAAAAAATGATCCGCTTATTTCTATTTGCATGATAACGAAGGTAATCTCCATCTTGGGGATAACCTATCTGAACATAATGCAAACAAAAGTAAATATCTCAATTAGCAGAAATGGGGCCATTGTTTGATTTTATGGACAAAAGTTTTATAGTATGCTTGTGCATAGGAAATTGTTTTTACTGGTTATGTGCCCATGCTTCGCAGACAGTCACGAAAAGAGTCTTTGCTCGTCATAGGTATCGCTGCGATACTTTCATTGGCAGTGTTTGTAGGTGTCCACAACAGTAGCTTACTGTTGGCAGATATCTCACAAGCACCGACGATTACCTTCGACACGACCAGTGATTTGGTGACGTATGTAGACGAAAGTGGTGTCCATGTGGCAGCTACCAAGCCATTTCCGAACGGTACTCAGATGAATCTCCTCATTGCATTCGATCCCACTACGGTGACGTTGACTGCAGATGATCTTTCTAGTGAGTATGCTACCTCATTTGCTCCTGCGGGTGAGGGATATTCAACCATTAGTCTGGAGGGAGACTTTTCTACTTTAGAGGCAGGTGATGAACTTGTACTCCTCCAGGTCACAGGAAATCCACAAGATGTGAGTATTGCTGATAGTATCGTGATCTTTGCTGATGGTACGAGTGAATCCCTAGTTATTCATGTACAATAAAAACAAATCTTTACCTTTTCTCTGATTCCCATGCGTGTACTTCGTTCGTTTGTAGCAGTTCTTATGACCTTCTTGGTCCCTCTGACCGCCTTGGCTGCTCCTGTACGTTTTGATGTCAAAGTGACTCCCTCTCCTTTCAAGGCGAGTGAATTTGCTGATGTCACCGTCAAGGCACTCGATGAGAATGGGAATGTCGATGCAACCTACAACGGTGATATTTGGATTGAGGTAGAAGGATTTGATTATACAGACCCTGATATTGTGTTGCCAGGTAATGGCATTGCATTTTTTGAAGCAGCAGATCAAGGTGTTAAGATTTTTTCAAAAGGACTCACGATCAAAAAAGGTGGACAATATACGTTGACGGTAGCAGATGTCTATGATACGAACCTCAAAGGATCTATAAAATTTGATGTGCTTGGCACCACGCCCAATGCCCAAACTGCTGGCATTACGGTGACAAGCCCACTTTCTGGAAGTACAGAAACACAAGATAATGTCAGTGTAGTCGGTACTACTACCTTTCCTACGACACCCATTGCGGTCATGCTTGATGGCGTAAGTATCGAAGAAGGTGTTACTGATGCCAAAGGAGCATTCACGGTCTATATACAAGGCATCGCTCCGGGGCCACACACGTTGACCGTAAATGCGCTCGACCTCGAAGATAAAATTGTTGGCACCTCTGGTCCGATACCATTCACGTACCAAGCTGACTGAAGTCTTTTTATGGGATTAGATATTGAACCTAGCAAAGAGGCGATGATTGGAGAAAAATTGACGTTTACAATTCATACCGCTCCAACGGTTACTTCAGCAATGTTGATCTTCAATGGTGGTGAGGAAGTGCCTGCACAGAAAGTAGAAGCAGGTCTTTTCCGCAAACAAATGAGTTTCGATCAAGCGGCTATTTTGCCTATCGATATCACCTTGGGAGTGGGTGCTACGCCTACGTCTTTCAAAAATGTTGATGCAATTACGATCAAAGATGAAATGAGAAAAATTTTGATGGTAGATTATACGGCAGATCCTACCAAAAATAAAGTGGATATGACCTGGACATACGAAGGTAAGATTGATTATTTCAAAATAAAATACGGTACCAACAAAGACACCATGAGACTTTCATTGACCACATCTGAACCCAAATGAGCGCTTATCTTAGCTGATGCTAAAGCAACCTACTACGCACAAGTCTTCCCTGTGGATGAGAACGGCGCTGTCAATGGTGAACCCTCTGCAATCGTAGAAATTCCACCTATGCAAGGCGTAGATAGTAATCCTATTTGTGGTAACAACAAGATTGAGACCGGTGAAGCATGTGACGATGGCAACACGATCAACAATGATGGTTGTAGCTTTGCATGTATGGTAGAAGTTGTCTTGCCTGCAATCTGTGGTAATCGTATCGTAGAGTCTGGCGAAGCGTGTGATGACGGCAATGTGATCAATAATGATGGTTGTAGTAGTATGTGTACTCTCGAGCAACTCGCTCCCGAGAAACCAACTTGCTACCCTGAAACTATTGAACTCCAAGTCAAGAAGATGGCTGATAAATACTATCTCGTATGGGAACCCGTTGAACATGCAGCATCATATATCGTCTATAGAGCAGACCAATCCGTCTCGTCTACTAGCCAAATGAGTGTCGTGGCAACCACCAAAGAAACCATGTTCGAGTATCCTTTCGACAAGATGTCCAAGGTAGACAAATGGGCATGGTATGCAGTCGAGGCTGTCTGTGAAAACAATGATCAAAAACAAGTCGGTGATATGCAAAAAGTCAAAGTCGGACCCGAGAAGACATTGCTTCTTGTCTTAGCATTTGCTCTCTTAGCGGTCGTGGGCGTACGTAAGTTCAAGAACGCGTAGACAGATCGCAAACGTATTGATTATATTCATGAATAAAAAAATAAGCCGCTGGGATTCCCAGCGGCTTTTTCAAAGTTCGTTTTAGCTTTGCTACAACTTTTGAAAGTACCAGTCGTTGTCGGGGCTTCCAGCAACGCTCCAGCCGATCTCTTCGAATTTCTTCATGGCTAGATTGAGCGTGTCACTATCATAGTTGCATAATAACGGCGCTCTATAAATAGTACTCGTTACCTTAGTCTTTCTTCGATTCCCCAATTGGAGGTTGATAATAGCTACTATGCTATCCACCACTTCTGCATCTGTTCTTTCGCTACATTCTTGAGGACTGAGTGGCTTGGTCGATGATGCAATAGGCACAACAGTCGCTATAGGAGCAGCGGTGAACTGGTAGATATTATTTTTTATCTTCTCCACCTGCCAACCTTTTGCTCTTAATTCGTTGAGTGCTACTGATAGCTCTAGTTCAGTGAAATCTCTCCCAACCGTGTAGTTATTATCGTTAATAGGATCATTAAAATCAATGACCACCATGTCCAAACAAGAGAGACAATGTATGATGACCTCCATGAGTTCTTGATAACTTTCATTCATTTCTACCGCCTCTAGCGGCGTAATTGCTTCTGACATATTTTTTTGATTTTAAGTGAGGTAATTGCCGCTGGGATTCCCAGCGGCTTTATTATACAAGCTCATCGAGCTACTTCTCGTGCAGCTTCCTCAGCACCGAAATCTGTACTTTCAACTATTATTTGTTTGGGAGGCTGAGGTGAAAATATAAAAGAGAATTCGTGTTGCATGAATTCTTCCCAATTTCTGAATAACTCGGATACTTCAAATTCGAATTGGTTACGATGGTAGCGTATTTTAATATACCAACCTGCTTGTTTGAACTTCTGGAATGCTTTCTCTAGGTCTGCTGGGTGATAATCATCTACCATGCCTGCTTGTCTGATAGCAGTGAGAGTAATCCTGTTATTGCTCGTATGCTTGAGCAAACGATTGATAATCGTAACGATCTCATCCACATACACACCATCGCTTTGCTGTTGCAGGATATCCTGCGGACTAAGCGGCTCTACGGGTGCATTATTTGCAGGAGCTACAGAAGTAACGGTCGCTATAGGAGCAGCGGTGAACTGGTAGATATTATTTTTAATTTTCTCTATCTGCCAGCCTTGTGCTCGATACTCGTTGAGAGCGACCGTCAGATCGACGGCAGTGAAATCACGCCCTAGAGTCGCAAAGTCTACGCCATGATCATCATCGAAATCGATCTCCGTCTCTCCAAATTTTAGTTTCATACCAATGGAATAGATGAGATCTTGATAACTTCTTTCTTCTTTTACCGCATCGAGCGGTGTAATTACTTGTGACATATTTTTTGAATTTGAAAGTGAGGTAATTGCCCCGCATGATTGCTGCGGGGCTGTGTACGTTTCCTAGACAAAGCTCTTTTTGTCGCTCACCTTTTGAAAAGCAAGCATATCGGCATAGAGATGGGATTGCTTATAGTTGGTAAACTGAAAGCTCGCCTTTGTCCTTTTTGCCCCATGAACAAAGCTAACACTCCAACCCTCATTTGCTACCTGCAACATTGCATGGGCGAGCGTAGGATAGCTAAACCTTTCGAGCTGTTGGAGCTGAATGTTGATAGAGATAAACTTGCCAATGACAAGATGACCGCTGTTCAATCGTTCCTCAAGTAACGTAAGTATGAAGCTTTTTGCCTGATCAATTTTCCCCTCATCGACAGGAGGTATGGGCGTGCCCGTATAGGGCGGATGTAATTTTTTGGTTTCCATTATTCATTTATTAGTTTTTCTGTGAATACATAGTAGGTAGTATGAGTAGATGATTTTTCATTAATTTTTTCTACTCGCCATCCCATTTTGGTATACCATGCGAGTGCCTCATCGATCTCTTTGTCTGTGAAATCACATAAGTCCTTTCTGGTGAGCCAGGAAATACTAGTAATGTGCCCTTGTGCTCGTTTCACGAAGAGCGAGCGGTTGTCGTCCATCCATCTATTGATGCGATGGATTATTGCGCTGAGACTAGCGGCATGATACATTTCATTATGTTCATAGCCTTTCTCACGCAACATGCTTGGAGTCAAAACGTGTATCATAATTTTTTGGTTTAGTTGTTAATGAATCGATGCACAACGCGCGCATCCTAGAAAAAACTTATAAATGTTTACGAGACGAAGTCAATA
>CAZWFZ010000019.1:0-9060 GCA_964633455.1 uncultured Candidatus Peribacteria bacterium
AATCTGGAGCATCGCATGCATCACCTACCATATCACCATCAGTGTCGGTTTGGTCTGCATTACTTGTCTCTACACAGTTATCTTGGCAATCAATCACACCATCTTCATCAGTATCAGTGTCAGCAAATGAGAATCCAAATGTATCTTCAGAAGGTTTGATAGTTCTCAAATGGAAATCTATAGTTGTATTATTTGTAAGATCTACATCGTCACCTCCCAATGGACCAGGGAAAGTCTCCAATCCTTGAAGTCCAGGGTAACTTGTATTGATAGAAGGGAATGTTGCAGGACCATTAATCACCAATGAACCTTCAATTGTTCTGAAGATCAATGGGTTACCAGATACCACATCATATTCAACCTCAAAATTTCCACCACCTAAGTCAGAAATATTGAGTGTTCTCCCATTGCTATAACTCAATGATAACGGGAGCATTTCAAGGGGAATAAGTTGTGGATCTTCACCATCTACATTAAGAGTAACTGTGGCACATGATGGTGTATCACCATCACCGTCTCAATCGCCATCTCAATCACCGTCGCCATCTCCGTCACCGTCACCGTCACCATCTCAATCTCCGTCACCTATAATCATCCGTAAGCACTCATCGGTACAGTTTTCCTCACCATCACATTGCTCATCACCATTGGTAACATCATCACCACAGTAAGGGCCAGTGACTGAACCTTCAGTACATGACGTAGAACAATAGTTGCAACTTTCACCATAGCTAGCTTCACAACTATCTGTATTGCCCTCACCTTGATCACATATTTCCTCTCCATTTACTATACCATCACCACATGTTTCAATTGCACAGACACTACTACAACCGTCATTATTATTGAGGTTGCCGTCGTCACATGCTTCTCCTTCTTGCGTATAGCTATCGCCACATACTGCAACTGTACATCCATTGGTACAACTATCTGTATTTGAATCATTGCCATCATCACATGCTTCATCACCATTTACGATACCGTCTCCACATATTTCAATTGCACAGGTGCTGCTACATCCATCATTGTTGTTGGTGTTTCCATCATCACATGCTTCATTATTTTGTGTAATACCGTCGCCACATACTTCATCTATACAGGCACTAGTACATCCATCATTGTTTTCTAAATTACCATCATCACACTGCTCCTCTTCTTGATTTACTTCTCCATCACCACAAACAGGTGCTTCAGTATAGTACACCTTGACTTGGATGTGATCTACAGAAATATCGTCTCTACTACCACCTTCAGTATCACAACCCGCTCCAGGGTCATTATATTCAATTTTTAATTTAAAGTTTGCATCAGAGAATTCGGTATCTGTCCAGGTACGACCCCAATCATCAGTTGGTCAACCATATGTCAGTGTAGAATCAGATGCGGTTGGCACACCTGTTTTTGCAGAAGTATAGTTTATTCAGCCATTACTCCATGACAAAACTGTTTGCAACTGACAGGTCGTGCCTTCTTGTTTTGCTTCAATTGCAACTTCAATACCATCAATAGTCGCTCATGCAGGCACATTTAAATCAAAATTTTTGTACCCTTGTTGTTGGCCATCATTATTTTCCGTAGCGTAAGAATTATTGCTAGAGAATGCTCTATTACCATTGTCCCATGAAGCAGGTGTGCTTTCGATCGTAGGACTTTTAAATGTAGTGTCAGCAGCTTGTGCGAACATTGCTCCACCAAATGGTGAGAATGATCCGACAATCACCAAAAGTGATACGAATACATTAAATTACTTTTTCATCTGAATAAATAAGAATATAAAAAGAATAATTTAACGTCATAAAGTTACTCATCATTAGCCATATATCGGCTTTAACACCTTAAACTAAACTTAATTTTATAAAATGCAAGTGAATTTTGACATAATTATTTTTTTATGTATATTTTGCATTTTGTCGCGCAAAAATGGAAGAAAGTGAGCATTGACTAGAGGTTTATAGCCAAATTACCCTTTTGTAAGTAATTCTTGAAATATTCTTGGTTTATTCTTGTATGAGACTATGCATAAATCGATGAAAAAGGCTTTTAAAGGCCATTTTTATTATTTCACAAAATAACTCAAAAAGTTGACAAATTCTTATTTATAGTATATAATATGTTTGTTATTTATTGACAAAACAAAAACAAAATGAATTGTAGACTATCTACTGAATCGCTCATCACCTGTTTCATTCTTCTTTTTGGCTCTCTTGGAGGGATATTTGTCCATGCAGAAGAATTGACTGCTGATTACTATTTCAAAAAATATGCGGTAGAAGTTGTATATTCACCAAATGTGGAAACTACCTTCCCTACCTGGGCACAGCCTGATGACACACAAACCAATACTGATCTCAATTTCCGAGTGCATGATGTTTTGCCTTACGCACAAGATAAAAAAGCTGATAGATATATAGTGTATCCTAAGTCAGGTATTGTATTACCCATCTCTACACCTTCTGTTGATGACACAAAAAAAATTAAAAATGGAGAAGTATTCAATCATTATCCCTATCTCGAGCAAGGTGGTTTGTTTTATTATGGAAAATCACCTAGTGAAGGTGTAGCAAATATGGTCATCGCTGCACATAGCTCCTTTGGCAAAGATAAGCCAGGTCGCTACAAAACAATCTTTCAAGCATTACCGATTACAAGGATCTGAGACAAAGTATTCTATTATGAAAAAAATAGTGCAGGTAGCTTTGATTTGTATGAGTATACGATCACTGACTCATTTGAAACAGACAAAACTAATGTGTCGATTCTCGGACAAAATGTCGACCAGGAAACGCTCACGACCTACGGTTGCTACAAAATTGGCACAAATGATGCAAGATGGGTAAACGTAGGAGAATTGACCAAAAGAACTCCCAAATTTGTCACCCTCAATGCATCAGACGTCCATGCAAGTGCCCCATCAGCAAGCATAAAATCGCCTGAAAAAGCAGAAATAGCAGTTACGCCTCCCGCACTTACCGTTCAATCAGCACCTTCGACTTCGCCTCAGGCACAAGCACCTTCGACTACTATCACAAAAACTACTCCATCTACTCCTACTCCCCTCAATACAACACTCCAAACGTATCTGCTCAAAAAGAAACAATCTCTCAGCGGAAATGTACTGACAGGTACTGCTCCCCTTTCGACAGACGCGCAAGCACCCGCTCCAGTCAAACCTGCTATTGAGGAACTCCCTGTTAGCCTCAGAATTATGTACGGGCCTATACTCAATCGCTTGGTCTATCATCTTGTGCAACAAGTGAGGTTTCACAAGCCTGGTATTGAACAACTTATCGAAAAATTTACGCAACACTATGAAGCATCTACGCATCCTACCAAACGTCTCATGCAAGGATATATTATCAAGAAATTAGGTTCCTTCTTGGAATAGCACATATGCTAATACGACAAAGATAATTTAACGGTGAAAAAGTGCAGAATATACTTTTTGAACTTGTCATGGTAGGAACCACCTGAAGTCGGTATACGTGAAATTATTTCTTCAATTTTCTCCATCACTGCGACGATAATTTCTTTTCTTCTCTCAGGTGACTTCGATTCGAGTTGGTCAATGAGATCCATAAATCTAAATTTAATCGCATAGGGCACCAGCACCTCATCATTTTCAATGAGTTTCCCTCTTAAAATCCATCTCCCTTCCAATCCGTTGGTACAACCAAAAACGGTCAATTCCTTGCCACCTTGTGGTTTGAGAATGCCTACATCGGTAGGAGCAGTTTCATAGGATTTCTCTATAGAAAATTTGAGGAGCTCATAGTCGCCAGAAGGTTGCTTGAGATAGACCCACATCTCGTCTGTAATATCGGGGTCCAATGCCATCACGTCTGCAAATATAGTTTTGTACTTACCCTCTCCCTTTTTGAAAAAATTACTATGTCCGAATATAACGGGATTGCCTACTTGTCAGGGAATACCCGTGTTGGGATAATGCATTACTCCCTCTACTAAGTACTTATTGATATCGATCTCTTTACCTCCCACCATATTTTCAAAATCTTGTGTACCTCTGGGTACACCAATCACCGGAGTGATCAATCACAAGGTCGGGAGCACAAGATACATATCGTCGTTTCTATCTTCGGGATAGGGTAAAATACTTGTCCAATAAGCGATATCTTCGGGGGCTTCATCAAGTGGAAAAGCAGTAAACCAGGTAGGAGATTCATATTCGAGTGAGGCAGATCTCAAGACCTTTACTCACTTTTGTTCTTTGGAGGTCAAAGCAAATGCGGTGCTCACTACACAGATACTACAGAACAAGATCATGAAATACAGTGCTTTGGAGAAACGATACGGTACCATAAGGAAAATTGAACGATAAAAAAAGTTGCGTACATATCTTAATACAGCTCTGCCAGTAACATCAAAATATAATCAACAGTAATTTCCTGTCCATTAGGAATTACTCATTGCGCTTTGCGTTGCTCAAGTTTTTGAAAAAAGAAATCAATAACCTCAGATCTTTCGGGTTCTGGTAACCAATGGATCTTGAGAATAGCAGTGTTGATCACAGCTCTTTTTGCAGGAGGTACATCCGCCCATTCATCAACTAGTGATGCTTTGACAATCCATCTTCCTCACAAAATATTTGTACACATACTCAACGTAATATCAGCACCCTCACCATCCCAAAGCATCACTTGTACGTTTTGCGGAGAGGTATCATAGGAAGCAACGACGTCATACTTGTATAAGTTAAATTCTCCTCCATTTTCTTTTTGGAATACCCATATTTGATCTACATCAACCTCAAGCCCCATTCACTGAGCTAAGACACTATTGAACTCACCTGGCCAAGAAGCTACTCCATTACTATGTCCAAAAATGAACATATTGCCCGGTTCTCCTGGGCCAGCAGTTTGGGGGAAATGCATGACACCATTTTGAAGGTAGGTATTGATATTGATCGTTTTCCCTGCTGCCAAAGTTGCGTAATCTTGTGTTCCTTTTGGTATATCCACAATAGGAACTACAAGTCCCATCGTCGGAATAACTAAATACGCATCAGCAAATCTATGCTGTTCATAGGGAAGCACTTCATTGATCCAATACCAAGGATCTTCAGAAGCCGTTTCTAAATCGGTCGGTTGGAACCACTCAGGTGGCATAAACTCTAATGAAGGTAGTGAGGGAACGGATTGAATTTGGAAAACATTTGAAAAACAACTTGATTCACTACACACGGGTGTAGTAACATTTGGCCATCATTGAGGAAACACTCGTCCAAATACACTACTAGAGAGAGAACTTCATAACATAATGCAGGTTCATATTGCCAACGAAATATATCATTTTCTCAACATAGCTCTTCAAAGGTGAAATAAAGGTGAACTGGGCAAGTACTAATAAATTGATAACATAGTCTACAAATTATGATCAATTTATTAGCTAATCTATTGGAATCACGATGAATAAAATGCTCACTATGAAACCAATAGATTAGTATGGTAAAATCTTGCTATTTTACAACTCAAAACCTACTAGGGCAAATCTTCCCAATGTGCCAAGTTTTCTGGATCAGTACATCCTCCAATAAGATATCCTTTGGATTGTGCTTGATTCCAATACGCAGCAAAGATAGTTTCGCTCGGCGTCACCGTCCATCCTTCTGCAAGACCCAATAATACCATCAGGTGCTTGCATTTGATCTCGCTTGCAGGATGCGTGTAGGTCCCAATCATACGTTTGGCATGCGCAATACGATAGGGCTCATACAAGCTACTTGTTGAAGAAACCTGCGCAAAGATAGGTGTAGAGGGAGCAGCAGTTAATGTATATGTCTCTACCAAGGCTGGCAAGAAAGAGCTATAGGTAAGTACCTGTCCTTCACGTCCGTCTACTGAAAATAATTTTTTTGGTGTGTCTGCTACTGCACCTGTTTCTACTACAACATTTCAGGTTGCAGTGATAGTTGTATCTCACGTTTTCGAGGCATTTGTCGATGGAACAATACCTGCTTCCCTATCAGGAGTCGGTGTCAACAGAGCTACGAGTCAGTTTCGTCAGCGTTCAATTTGGCCTACAAGATTATCTTTGCTCGTTGCTAAGTCATCTCCATACTGGCGAGCAATCCATGCAGATTGTGTCCAAATGAATACACCAATGAGTACCACTAGCAAACTATTGATATACCAACGAGATCGATACACTCTCGGTGCCATACGAAAGAGCCAGACACTGAGTACATAGAAACATCCACCCCAAAGCAACGCATACAAGAAGAAATCTGTACTTCCTTCCCACTGCACAAAAAAATAGGTCATCACGCCACCAAACCACATGGCTAGCCAACCAAAAACATCACGACTAAAGAGGATTCTCTCCTCGGGAAACACAGACGCAAAGAGCGAACTGTTTTGAAAAAGTATAACAAAGAGAGCTACCATATTCACTACGGACAACACAACTATCCAGTACCAATCCATGACAATACCTACAAACGCACAATTGATACCAAAGATAACCACGAAAAAGTTGACGAGTAATCTGGTATACATTGCTCCGATATGCTAAGGAGGATAAAAACAAACCTAGTTTCCATCTGCAACTATCATGTAGTTTTGTGCACAAGAATCAAGAGCAGATGAAAGTGGTAGTAAGTTTTTAACTGCCTCTTTTTTGTACACTAACAAGTCGAAGTCGTGTCAAAAACATAAGCGCAAGAGCACCAACAATTGCACTCATGCTCGTCAATGGTGCTGAAAAATAATCTACATATATGGCAAAAAAGGTCATACATGCCAATGAAATCGCACCACTCATTATAAATCTCTCAAAAGCAGAAAGTTCGTTGTCTGAGAACAACATAAAACTAATTCGATATCCGGGAAGATACAAAACAATAATGCTTGCAAATACACCATAGAGTATCTGTGTCCACAAGGTTTCAACAGGGACAAAGCTCACTGCCAGCAAACACATGACACATACCTGTGACCACAAGACTTTATTCCAATAGTGGTGCATAGTGAAACACAAGAAGTAAAACTAAAAACTTGTGTATTAAGGGGCGCTGGGCTTTGCCCAGCGCCCCTTGTACACCTTTGCTTTATTGTGCTCAACCGAGAACTGTTTGTGCAACTCTTTCTACTTGAACGACTCTTGCAAGTTGACCTGTTTTGGGCAAGACAACAGGAAGATCCAATGGTTCAGGTAATGTAGGCTTTCTCTTGCTAATTATAGAAATGATTTTCTTCTTCTTGATAGCATCTGTTACTTCGATCTTACAAGTCGCAGAACAGCCATCACCACTCTTGGTATTATCATCATCACATTGTTCACCAGATTCTTTTTTGCCATTACCACAGGTAGCGTCAATTCTACAGTTGCTATCACAGCCATCGCCGTTTCTATTATTTCCATCATCACACTGTTCGCTATTTCTGACTCTTCCATCGCCACAGTAGTTAGATCCACCACCGCCTGATCCTCCGCCACCTGTTGTTCTGATGACGTTGACGGTTTTGCTGACTGCACAGTCACCTGTACCAGCAGTAACCAAAATCGTGTTGGTGCCAAGTACGAGTTCTACGGCTGCTTGGTAGGTGCCAGATGCAGTGACAATTACTTGTTCACCTGCAACTTTGACTACTGCTCCTGTATCACTAATGGTACCACTGAGCGCTATTTGTGCATTTCTTGTTGTTGCGTTATTATTGGGAGAAGCGATCGTCAAAGTGAGCGGGACTGGGCAAACACCTGTTGTACGAATTACGGTAGTGAGTTGTGTCTCTGTCTTGCAATCAGGATCTAAAGGTACTGCTACCACGGTAATGGTATTGGTTCCTGTAGTGAGATTCGCCGTAGCAGAATAGGTAGTACCAGACAACGTAGCTTGTGTACCATTGACGGTAATATACTGAACGCCACCTGCATAAGTTCCTGTGACAACTATAGTTGCACCAGACGTCACCGTACCACTCAAAGGTGTAGTGATTGTCAAATTACCAATTACATTATCACAACTTCCTCCACCACAATTTGTTTGACTACTCAAGATTTTCTGAGTCCATACATCATAGTTGTTGTTGAGGTTGAGATCACCGTTTGATGCACTGATAGTGCCCTCGAGATTCATCCAGGTGAAGCTTCCACAGTTACAAGGAGCTAGATTGACACCAAATTTGACCGTTGAGTTATCACCAATTTCCAACATACCTGTACACACAAGTTGGTCAGCACCGCTAAGGACACATTGCATGGTACTACCTGCATCGGTAGTCACCGTAATCGAGCCCGTTGCTAGAGTAAATCCAGCGGGAACATCGAGATAGGCAACTACATTTTGTGCATGTGCTGTAGCGATAGTTGTATTTGATAAGACTCACTGACAATCCATAGTACCTCCACAAACTGATGCATTAGTTGGTGTACATGACACATCAATTGCAGGGTCACTCTTGATGTCAGAAAGTTTCGTATAGAACAAATTAATATATGATGTATAGGGAGTACAATCTAGATCCAGTGGATATGCAGTGATTACAAATGCATTGTTTCCTGTATTGAGATTCACCAATGCTGACCATACATTTCCATTGATAGTTGCTTGGTAGTTTGTAGTCCCTTGCGTAACTACAATATTACTTACTCCTCCAATCACCAAGCCTGTCAGTAACACAGAAGGTGTATACACGACTTGATTATTGTAATGGGAACTTATGCTCAAGTGAGTTACTGGATTTTCACAAACCCCACCTGGTTTATAAATCAAGGTAAAGTCTTTCATCTCCACATCACAATCTGCATCATTAGGATAGGCTACTATCCAGAAGTTATTGATACCCACTTGCAAAGGAACAGTTGCTGACCAAACATTTCCATTGATAGTTCCTGTGTATGAATTGATACCGTCAGTGATCACGACTTTGCTCACACCACCTATGACCGTACCTGTAAGTAAGATAGGACTAGTAGAAACAATCTGTCAGTTGGTATGACTATCTAGCGTTAGCGTGGTGATAGGATCTATACAAACGTTTGTATTGTTATTCTTACATTCGTTGGTACAGCTATCATTGTTGTTTTGATTACCATCATCACATT
>CAZWFZ010000019.1:9160-14844 GCA_964633455.1 uncultured Candidatus Peribacteria bacterium
TATCATTGTTGTTTTGATTGCCATCATCACATTCTTCTCCTGCTTCTTGGATACCATTTCAGCAAACTGGTGAAAGTTGTGTATAGTACAGTACGAAATCAATAATCTCCGTCTTACAGTCAGGATCATTTGGGTAGGCAATCACCCACAACGTATTTTTACCAAGTTGTAATGGCACAGTCACTGACCATACATTGTTGGTGATTGTTGCTTTCCAGTTGTTGGTACCATCAGTCACAATTACTTCTTTGACGCCTCCGAATACTTTACCGGTCAACAAGACTGGTGAGTTGTATACGGTCTGGCCGTTGGTATGACTATCTACCGTGAAGTTGGTGATAGGATCTACACAAACATTCGTATTATTGTTCTTACATTCGTTGGTACAGCTATCATTGTTGTTTTGATTACCATCATCACATTCTTCATTTTGACCTTTGCCGTTGGGCATTTGTTTGATGCCGTCACCACAGGTAGTGAGTTTGCAGGTATTGTTGCAGGTATCATTGTTGTTTTGATTGCCATCATCACATTCTTCTCCTGCTTCTTGGATACCGTTGCCACACACAGGCCCTGATGACTGTAGGGTCAAGGTCAGATCGAGTGTCTTGATAGCACAGTTTGGATCTTTTGGATAAGCAATAATCCACAACACATTTTTGCCAGTTTTCAACGGTACGGTTGCTGACCAAACACCGTTGGTAATAGTTGCTTTCCAATTGGTGGTTCCATCAGTCACAATTACTTCTTTGACACCACCTTCCACGAGACCTTGTAACAATACAGGGCTTTGTGTCACCGTTTGTCCGTTGGTATGACTAGTCAACGTAAGTTTAGTAATAGGATCCGTACAAATTCCACAAGGAAGTCCTTCAGCAATAAATGCATCGTGTGATTCATTATTGTTGAAATTCACATCCCCATTGGACGCACTTACGGTACCATCTACATAGACGGTATAATTTGCATCACATGCACATTGATCAAGTGCAAGTTCAAAAAAGACAGGTACAAACTCATTTATCTTGAGATCAACACCATCACACGTGATCTTTGCAGGACCGTATTGTGAAGTGATCTTACAGTTTAGTTTTCCATCATTAATTGAATTTGGTACGATTTTTGCGTTTGCAGGAATATTGATCATCGCAGTAAGTTTTGTCGTATCTGCTGTTGCTTTATTAGTATTTTGGATATCAGCAAAACACAAAACGGTGCTCCCACACGTATATTCTGGCTGGTATTCACAGTAGACATCTATTGCTGGATCAGAGAGAGATCCTGTAGTACCACCACAACCTTCATTTTTGGTGCCATTACAGTTGTTGTCTATCTCATCATTGCAGTCCTCACCATAGTCATGCATACCCAATATAATTTGGGTGAGGAGCATAACATCTGTTACGGTAATCTTGCCATCTTTATTGATATCACACGTTTTGCCAGCAGGACATGTCCCTCCTTGCAAGATAAGTTGTGTGAGAACATCTTTGTCTGCATCATCTAATTTTTTATCATCATTGTAATCTAATACTGCATAGTATGGCTTACACTCACAATCCTCTGGACTAGAGATAGTTACTGTATAGGCATCTTTGTTGTTGGAGAGATCAAGATCACCATTGGAAGCAGAAACAGTGCCACCAAAAGTGAAGTCATATGTCTCATCACACTGACAAGAAGGCAAACCTACATCAAACCATACATCTACGATGTTATTTGGAGAAAGATCTCCATCACAAACTACCTTATCATTTTGGAGTGAGCAGTTGATAATATCACCATCCAATCCTGTAACATGAATATTTGAAATGAATACTTTCATACCAAAAGATAATTCCAACAAGAGATCAGTTGCGGTGACATCTGATAGGTTTTTGATCCATGCCCCACAATTGATTGTTTGGCCACACTCATACAGGTTACCTTGCGTGCCAATATCACAAGAGACAATCACTGCAGGATCACTTAGCTCTCACTCACCTTCTTGGCCTTCACCGGCCGCAGGACCAGGGATAAGCTTTTCGTATGCAGTAGTTGCTTTACCAAATTTCTTGGTAAGCTTTGCATAGTGAGGAAATGCTGTATCTTTGATTACCTTCTCGATTTCTCTCGTAGGTAAGGGATCAGTAGCTAATTGCTCCTGAGTAGGTACCGCATCAATAGTGATTGCAGTAAGTGCAGTAGCTTCTGGTACAACAGGTGCATCGAGGGTATCCTCAGCAACAGGTTGTACGTCTTGAGCAATGACTGCTTCTTGAGGAAGCGCAATAACTACTTGTGCAAATCCTGAATTAAAAAGTAAGACTGCACACATCATAATGTACACACCCTTGAGAAAACCTAATGTATGTTTCATACGCGAAACGGGTAAAACAATAAAATCAAAAACAAAAAAAGTCGGCACACGACTTGTGCGCTTGAAATGGTCTTTTTATTTAGTTTTTTTGTATTTGGTTAACTGCTTATATATTTTTGTATATAAATGTCAATAGATACTTTTATTTTTATTTTACAATTATCTTACAACTAGACAGATGAAATTTTTTATTGATTTATTGTCAAAAATATATATTGATTGAAAAATTACAAGTACATTTTATCTTTTTTTTACACTCCCATGCAAGAGATTACTGGCTACATACATATCAATGAAGCGAGCAAAGTCTATAATAAAACGAGACAAACATTTTACAACTACATCAGTAGAAATCTCATCAGGACCAAAAAAGTGAATAACAAAGTATTCCTCCATAGAGGAGATATAGAGCTTTTGCTGAGCAATTATATAGATGAAGCTGGAGATGCAGTATTACCCGCAAAAGAAGATCATCAAGAGGTAATAGTTATGCAACCACAAGCGACTTCTCAAGCACCAACGCCACAACCTTTCACGCAACCAAGCACCGATTGGCTCTACATCATCAATGATCTGAAGCAAGAACTCTTCATGGACAACCGCAACCAACTCTTTAGCCTGCAACAAACCGTACAAAAAGCTACTCAAGAAACTATTCTCGACCTCCATCATGAGCTCAACTCACTCCAAAAAAGACAGCTACTTTCCTTCGTTGCACTCAAAAAAGCAGCCTTTGTCCTAGGCTACATGGGGTTTGTTATCGTCAATATCCTGATTGTATCACACCTGCCGTAGAGACAAAGGCCTCTAAGAGTTCGCCCTAAAGGCTTATTTCCTAGCCATGATGGTGGCCATGGCGATGCAAGTAGGTGAAAATATCCTCCTGCCCACAAAGCTCGAACAGCAAACGAAAATGCTGCTCGAGCTTTTTTTTGTTTGCAGGAAGCGTCCTTTCCTCCTGACAGGTAAGTCTAATGGTTGCATCGTGATGATTATAATGGTTGTGATAGGTAGTCCTCAACCAGTTCTTTTGGTCTGGAGTAAGGATATGGCATGGTTCAAGGTGAAAATACCCTTCCGCCTTGGTTTCTCTTTTGTTCACATTTTGACCACCATGTCACCCACTTTTGGAGTGATTTCGGGTAATATGATGAGCAAAAAGCTCGGAAATTTGTTCGGGAGTAAGCATGGAAGCTATAAAATAATAAATGGCTTCAAATTAACATTTTTTACTTATATTTTACAATGTTTTTACACATGTTATTATAGGTGATTTGTTATATTTTTACAAATTTTTAACAATTATTATACAGCGATTTCTTACATTCGAACAACTGACAAAGCCACTGAAATAGAAATAGAAACTATATTCTCTTTCCTTGTCTAATGAACGTCATGCATTGCTAGTATTCTGGTATGCTTATCGCAAAAAGGTCTCGTCTCACAAAATACTTGCTTTATTTTTAAATTTACCTATAGATACAGAAATTAAATACCAAATAGATGAAAACAAAAGAAAAAAAAGAAGAACTGTTACCGAACAAAAGCCTAGTACATACTGCTAGAGAAGTCATCAGAGCGATCAATCATGATAAACGGCAAGCTATATTGCAGTACATCATGGCGCATCCGAAATGCAATGTGAATGCAATCTACAAGACGCTTGGCTTGGAACAAAGTATCACGTCAAACTTCTTACATCAACTAGCTGATGCTGGTATAGTGAAATTAGAAGATACAGGACGCTGTGTACAGGTGGAAGTAGATCAGAACAAACTAATGCATGTCTATAGATGGGTGGCAAATTTGCATGATATTATGCAAAAGTACGTGAAGGAACCAAAATTTCGACTCACGAAAAAAGTGAATCAGTCGATGTTTACACTGAAACAGGTCACGGTCAGTGAAAAAGCGGTCAGAAGTGTTGTACACCTCCTGAATTCATTGGAGAATAATGATCAACGCAAGATTTTGAAGGTACTTCTCGAACATGATCAACCTCTATGTGTTACCGATTTGTATATCAAGACAAGGGCTGATCAAGCACCTACCTCAGGCAAACTCTCACTCATGAAAAAAGTGGGATTAGTAAGTGCACGTAGACAGGGCAAGCATATACTGTATCAGGCAGATAGTGCCTATGTACATGAACTAAGGACCTATATCGAATCAACACCCATATAAAAAATACGCACACGCAAAGACCTCCGCATGGGAGGCCTTTTTTTATAAAAAAGCATCTTCTTCTTCTTTATTTTTTCTGTACATTTTCCTTGCAAAAAAATAAGATTTGTATATACTGAATGAGTTCACTATGAAGCCGTCCGTTCTATCTCTCGTGGATTGCATCGTCCGGCTTTTTTTGTTGTTCGATTTTTCTTTTGAGTAGACTAGTATTGATAAGTTGTTTGCCTGCTACTTTTCTCAATAACCATGATGCAGTGCGTGCTTCAGGCACAAAGAGACCACCAAAAGCATCTTTTTCTTTCCAAAATGCAACTAGCACTGCAAAATCACCATCTCACGAAAAAAGATATCATTGTGAACATCTTTTCTCATACACATCTCTCACAGCTTCCAAAATTAACTCAGCATCAATATTTCATTTTATAAATACTTTTTGTGATCAATGTGGCTTATTTCAGGTGATATAGGACGATGTTTGTTTAAAGACAAGTGTATAACCAAGTTGTTGTAGATAGGCATAGAATCTAGTATATTCCTTTCTCCATCCCAAAAAAATCTTAGTTTGATCTATAGCAAATGTGTCTTTGATATAGATCAAAAACTTCTTCCAATCAATTATCCACCCACAAGCTTGCGTACCTAAGTGCACATTTTGACAATCAATATAGATAATACGCATAAGGCTTCTGCTACTAAATAGCAATTACCCTAGCTAAAACAGTCGTCAATAAAAAGAAAAGAGCAAGAATATTTCAACCCCCCCGCATTGGGGATGTTTTTTTGTTCATTTGCAAATTTGTATATTTGGCTATTTGCCACTTGGTTACTCTCCTTTCCAACGATCCTCTACCTCCCATCAAAGCACTGCATCATAGACGGTTTGCTTCTTGTCGCTCAATCGGACACGTCGCACGTTGTACAAACATCGCCCCGCGATGATGAGCATACCTATACCAGAAAGTGCTGGGACAACGGAAGCAAGTCACAAACAAATGCCACCGATGATAAATGGTGCAAGTTTGAAAGCTATTCTACCTATGACCATGCGTCGAGGGAGGATTTGCGTATGATTGAGTGGACGCGCATATATACCGACAATTTTCTCTACCAGCGTATGTTTGTTGTGACGTTTTGCGCG
>CAZWFZ010000020.1:0-14194 GCA_964633455.1 uncultured Candidatus Peribacteria bacterium
CCTTCTGGAGACCAACCCAAAGCAATAGCTTCGATTATCGAAGGTTTTTCGCAAGAACGTTTGCCTGCCATTACCTTGCTCGGAGCAACGGGAACGTGAAAAACCTACACGATGGCAAACGTCATACAATCACTCCAAAAGCCGACATTGGTGCTTTCACACAACAAGACACTGGCCGCTCAATTAGCGACGGAGTTTAAATATTTTTTCCCCAACAATGCGGTGCATTATTTCGTCTCCTACTTTGATTATTATCAACCAGAAAGTTACTTGCCTGAAAAAGGCGTCTATATCGAGAAAGAAGCGACCATCAATCATGAGATAGAAATGTATAGACTCGCAACGATGGCCTCTCTCCTCTCGAGAGAAGATGTGATCGTCGTTTCCTCTGTGTCAGCGCTGTATGGTATCTGATCCAAAACGTACTTCAAAGAAAATCTTTTCTACGCCGAAGTCGGCAAACAATATAGCATCGACGAAATCAAACTCAAGTTGATCATGATGCAATACAAACCATTTACTGCCAATCGACAACAAGGATTATTTGAGGTCAATGGTGACACGATTGATATCGCCGTCAGTACAGAGAAGGCAATATATAGATTGTACTTCAATGACAACGTACTCGAACGCATCGAAGCAAGGGATTCGCTCACCTATCAATTCTTGGGAGAACGCCAGCATATGACCTGTTGGCCAGCGACACAGTTTATGCAAGACATGAGCCAACTCGATAGCGCACTCGAAGCGATAGAGATTGAAATGGAAGCAAGATGCAAAGAATATGAGCAAAAAAATATGTTGACTGAAGCGCAAAGACTCAAGAAAAAAGTCCTGTATGACACCAAGATGATCAAAGAAACGGGCTTTGTAAATGGGATTGAAAACTACTCTCCGTACTTTGAAAAAAGACTAGATGGCACGCCACCGCATACGTTGTTTGATTATTTTCCTGACGATTGTTTGGTGATAGTAGATGAGTCGCACATGACGCTTCCTCAGCTCGCTGCGATGCCTCGTGGGGATAGATCTAGGAAAGAAACATTGGTGGAACATGGGTTCAGATTGCCCAGCGCGTTGCATCATAGACCACTCAATTTCGAGGAATTGCAGTTGGTGTTGTGATGGGATAGTACTCTCGTTCCACAGAACAAAGCATGGCACAAAGAGTTCAAAAAGCACCAAGCCAAGACACTCTTCGTCTCGGCTACTCCCGCAGAGTATGAAATGCTCCATACGGGTAAGATTGTGGAACAGATCATTAGACCAACAGGACTGCTCGATCCCGTGACGTATGTCTATCCCAAGGGGGGCGACTTCACTAGCCTGGTTGCCTCGCTTGATACACTCAAAAAAACGAAGCATTTGCTCACCGAAGATTATGCAGATGTACAACGTGAAGATTTAATTTTTTAGACGCAGTCTGTATGCATCTCGTCTATCAGCATGACGATATAATTACTCTCTACCATAGTGATGGTGGTAATTTGTTGAAGAGGCAACTCACCGGCAAGTTACATCAAGCCGTACAACAAGCAGCTTCACTACCCACCAAAGCGTATACCTATTTACTCGATGAACGATGATTTGTCTTTGCCACCTATCATGTCCAAAGTAGACGTCGCACGCCACGATCTATCAGTGACTTCAAAGCACTCATCGCTGAGAAAATTGCACAACGGAAACAAGAACAAGCAATTACTACTGATTATATCACCTATCAAATCAGTGATATTTTCGTCAACAAACAACCTGAGAAACACATCTTGGGGCATACAGGCGACGTACAGTTTACACTGCAACTCATGGGTGTGCAACCCGATGTCAAAATGAATATGCTCATCGGAGCACCAGATCGTCATCGTCAACTGAGTGAGTACATCCTCTATCCCAAAAGTTTTTTTATCAAACAATATGTCTGTCAAAAGATGCAACGTCAAACGTTTGCGTTGTGCTATTTGTGGGAAGACATCTGTCATCTCATCGTGATCGAAAAAGGAAATTATAAATCAGTCCACAAAGTAAATATGTGACTTGAGTTGCTCAATGCGTGTTATCAAGAGCACGATGTGCAACATTATTTTCTCAACCAACGTGGGGCACAACTCCCGCAACTCGCTACCAAACTTATATTGGAAGCCAATAGTTTTTTCACCGAGAGTCTGTGCAAATGGATGCATCAGTTTTTGCCCACATGAAGTGAATGTTTTTTGATCACCGATGCGAGTCAAGATGCACTTTTTTTGCAAAGTATGCAGGAGAGCTATCGTACTAATATCAATGGATTTCTTGCTCCTCTCTCCTCACTCGTTGCTCCGCATCTTTTTGCCTATCAGCCGAGTGAACTCGATATTGCAGCCTACGCGCTCGCTACCCAATCCGCTCCCGAAGTGTGTACCATTCCGCAAACATTGTGGCAGGAGGAGTAGTATCGTCATACTGAGCTGTGTCATACTGAGTCGAGCGAAGCGAGACGAATGTATCCAGGAAACGTTTGCATTTTTAAAATTTCCCTGCCGGAGGCATCCTTTTTGGCATGATCCAACAGTTTCTTTCCCCCCTGTGAAGGGGGCGAAGTGCCTTCAAGGTAGATTATGGGGGGTTTTGAAACCATGAAAAACGACGTAAATAAAACCCCCTCTCACTCCCCCTTGACAGGGGGAGGAACGTCGGTTATCTCACCCCCAGAGGGACCCGCTCACTTGCTTTAGTGCTTACTTATTTACTAAGACCTTTCTGAAATTCTCAGACTTGTGCGCTGACGTAAAATAGGGAGTATGCAGTATGACGACATAAAAAAAACCCTGCGGAAATCCGCAAGGCACAGGTAGTGATGGAAAAGAAAATATTTTTTTATGCAACCGCGTGAGAGAATGCTTCGATCTCACGTGCAATCTCTTCACACTGTTGCATAGAGTCTGGCACAAGATAGAGATTGTGTCCAGATAGATAAATAATTTTCTTGCCTTGTCCGACTGCCTCGACGAACTGTGCAGAGGTTGTCGCAATGGCAGATGGTGGATCAGTGATCTTGCCTCGTTGGACGATTCTGGAGACGAAGACCACGAGGTCTACTTCGTCCAATGATTTCAACGTATTTTCCACTTCTGAGAGTGGAAGAATCGTCACACACGAAGTGTTTTGCAGTATCGACTGCGCAATTTTCTCGCACGGTTCAAACTCATCAGTGAAGAGTGCTACCTTTGCGAATAGAGATTTTTGAGATACCATGTTAAATTTTTTTTACTTTTTTGAGACTATTTTGTCAATAGGAACGTACTGATTTCTGAATAAATTTCAATTGAAAATTCAAGGAAAATGCATATGCTCACCATACGTTTATCATTTTTGACAAAACCCTTTATGGAAACGAAGTTTGGCTTACTTACCTTCTACACCTTTGTAGATATTGCTGATCCCCACGCAGAAGTTGCTCAACACAAGCAGTTTTTGGAGGATATTGGCATCAAAGGGCGTATTTATATAGGAGAAGAGGGCATCAGTGCGACCGTCACGGGTAATCGTTGACAATTGCAGGCCTACAGACGATATTTGGCGAATAGTCCTTATTTTCAACATATTCCTGATATCGACACCAAGGCAACCTATGTCGACACCCACGAATTCGACAAACTCATTGTCAGGTACCGCGAGGAGATTGTAGCGCTAGGCAAAAAGGTAACTGCACAGCAAGTGGCGACCGCGGATAGACAAATACCTATAGACGAGTTCAAACGTATCGTCGAGACCCAAGACCCTGAGTGGGCTATTCTCGATATGCGCAACGACTATGAACGACAAGTAGGACATTTCAAATGAGCCATTCCCGCAGGGACGGTCAATTTCAGAGAAGTACCCGACCTCCTCGCCAAGTATCAAGAGAAACTCAAAGACAAAAAAGTTGCTATGTACTGCACCTGAGGCATCAGATGTGAGAAACTTTCTGTGTTGCTCAAAGACTCGTGATTGACTAATTTCCGAGCGCTCAATGGAGGCGTCGTCAAATACACCAACACCCACAACGATGGAAACTGGCTGGGCAACCTCTACACCTTTGATGGGAGAGTGAGTTGTCCTATCGGCGATGAAACCACCCACACTCCCATTGGTGAATGCATCTACACGGGTGTCAAAACTGATAACTGCGAAAACTGTCGTTATAGTCCGTGCAATGCACGCATCATCGCTGATCCCAAGGCCTACCGCAAACATCGAGGATTTTGTTCTCAGGAATGTGCTACCAAAGCACAACAAGATATGCTCGTCAAAAACATCGACCGAGATAAATTTGATTACAAAGCACTACGTAGTCAGGTCAAAGTTGACCCAACCAAAAAAGAAGAATTCATCCAACAGGTTGCATCACACATCAGAAAAAAACTCATTCATAGAACCTTCCTCCACGCTACGCCACAGAAAGAGCAAGTATTGATCGACTGGTAGTCCTACTTATATCGTGTATCAAGCAAGACTATTACAAAGTCTATACAATAAACCCTTCCCAAACATGAGTATATTGGAACAATAGAATTGACGCGAGGTGAACGAATATACAGACGGTCACCAGGAATCGTCACACATTTTTCAAAAAAGTGTTCCCCAATGAAATCAAGAAGAATAGTCATGCCAAAATCAATAGTGCAAATTCATATATTGCTATCACATAAAGCGCTTCATCTATACTAGCAAGCTGCGCTGGACTAATTGCTTGTATCGCTTCTTCACCAAATACTTCTCTTATAGTATTTATTTCAAGTGTTTTGATGTCAGCGTCACTTTTTCCTAACATTTCATTAGTATCTATAATCTCAGCTGTATGAGAAGGTCTGTCTTGTAATAGTATACCTGTATCTACAAAGCTCCAGAATAATAGTGAAATAATAGTTCGTCCAAAAGATATCAAGAACAATCCACGAAGCATATAGCCGATTTTGTTGTAGAAAACAGTGCGCTCATGCTCACTAAATGCAGCTTTGTATTTGGCTACATGGAGATGGAGTGTCGTAGTAGTAATGTGTCGAAACTGCCTTCCTGCAAGTGTTTTCTTTTTTCGAATTGCTCACAATACCTTACCTCGAAATACGAGTATTCCCCAATGTGAAATACATAATAGTACAAGCACTATCAGAAACACCGTCGGCACCAATCCAAGCAAATAATTGATAGTGCCTTTCAATGGATCAATGAAAAAATAGAAGTAATGCATCTGAAAAAATACATGATAAAACTCCTCATTATACTCCTGGGGGGGGAAGTTGTCAAATTTTGAGGGTATTTTCCAACATACGCTTTCAATTCTAAACAGATCAGATATAAAATAGCACTCTTTACTGGGTAATTACTCTCTATGCATCCGCACCTCTACCATCTCAACCACCGTTACGCTACCAAGAAATTTGATATAACCAAAAAACTTCCCGCAGAAACGCTAGAAGTTATCGAAGAAAGTCTCAGACTTACTCCTTCATCGCTTGGTATCCAGCCTTGGAAATTTGTGATTATCAGTGATGAAGCATTGAGAGCAAAACTCCTCGAGCGCAGTAGTATGAACCCCTCACAAATCACCACATGCTCGCACCTGGTGGTATTGTGTGGACTGCTTGATGTAGATGACAATTATATCAACAGCTATGTGGAGTATGCTCTCGAACAATGAGGTGATCCAGAAAGACTAAGTAAGTATCAAGCTATGCTCACGCAACGTATGTCAGAGCACAGAGAAGCAGACGCCATGCGTATGTATGTCCACAACCAAGTCTATGTAGCACTCGGTAATCTAGTGACCACATGTGCTACACTCGAAATCGATGCCTGCCCTATGGGAGGTTTCGTTCCGCACGTCTACAATGAAGAACTCTGACTCACGCAGCAAGGCTACGAGGCAGTTGTTTTGTGTGCCCTCGGCTATAGATCAGCAGACGACTCTGCTGCTAGCAAGCCAAAGGTGAGATGGTCTAGAGAGAGGGTGATAGAGGAGAGATAAAATTCATTTTGATTATTTGGCTATTTGCTTACTGGTATATTTGTTTGTAACCCGTGTATTTGTCTATTTGCATATTTGATTATTTGGCTATTTGATATTCCTCTTGCAACTCTCCTCCAACCGACTACAAAAATAGTACAAAAACAGAAGTCCTATGCAAAAGAGTTTCCTGTTCCAAGAAGAACCTTTCCAAATCTGTGATCGATGGTATATCGAAGGCAGAGCTAGGGAAGAACAAAAAACAACTATTGCGCTTCATATTCCAGAAGCGTACCTACAATTTATGCATCTTGCCAAGCGACGCGAGAGCAGTCTTCGTCGAGGCATTCGCAACGAGTTACGACTACTTTCATCGACACTGATCCCGACTATGGTCGATCCGGTGTTGGTTGCGTACAATTTTTTGCGAGACAAGGCGGTGTGCGAATTACATGTCTTTGGCAAACGAGTAGAAAACTGTGAACCTTGGTATGCGGTGCTGATGAGTATGTTGTGGCAAAAACCACTCTTGTGCGACGAAGAAATCCTCAGGCAACAAGAACTGGAGCGAGATGTCCTGACCAACTATCAGACGCACTCGTTACAACTTGCCCTTCGTCTCATTGACGCCGACACGCCAACAGGAGCCAAAAAGGAGGCAACTATCTATCGTGAGCTGGGAAGAAGAAAGATGCTTGGTGATGTCTTTAGACAGTTGAAAAATCGCTAACAGATCAGGTAAGTTTGCTGGAGCCGTCATACGGCTCTTTTTTCTTATTCTCAAGTACATTATACTGGCATGATTTTTGACAAAAATGTCATTATATGTATAATAAATGAGGAAATAGGAAGTTTTGACTACTCTTCATCCCATGGAAAATCCACAAAATCATGAAACAAACCAACGAAAACAGTCTCTTGAGCATATCAAGGAATATATTTTGCAGTTACTCAAAAAACAACAAGACGCTCAGTCCACACAACAAAAAACAAAGGAAGCTATCGAATCCACACTGAACGCAAAGAATCCAAAAGAACTTGAAAAAAATAAATCAGAATCCCGATGGGATAAAGTCAAAAACTTGGTAGGGTGAGAAGATGATCAGCAAGACTCCAAAGACACACCCCAAAAATGAGGATTTGAACTCCCTCCTGAGGATCAAGATGAATACATACCTCAAGATAGTGAATTTGGTGAGTCGATAGGTGAATCACCTCGTTTTGCCGAAGTATATCCACCGTATCTTGGATACTACGCACAGGGCAAGAAATCCTATTTCACTCCTCAAACCAACCTTTGGTCCAAGAAAAAACAACTTTCCCTATGTGATCACGACATTCCTCATGGTACACCTCTCCTCAGTTACGCAGGCTTTATACAAGCAGGAATCACTGCTATACCTTTGCCAAGTGAATCACTTCCCCATACACCCTCACTGCAATATCAAGGCACAGTTGCGCCCCTATTTCATGTCGACCAAAATAATTGTGTCTATCTCGTGAGTAAAGAAAAGCAAGCGGTAAGTTTTCAGTTTGCTCACCACCAGACAACAAATAACAAACCACCTGTACCAGAAGACACACAGAACATCATTTTTGCAAGCCTGACTCCCAAAACAGAAGCTCTTCTTGCATGATTGACAGGCAAGCCCATCTTAGAACAAGCCAGACTTCTTTCCTCGTATATCAAAACCATCAAAAAATATAACACCGATAGACAAGGCACGCTTAGAAATACCTCCAACGCAAAAAACTATGTCGTCAAACTTGATGAATCAGAGGTACTTGAATGCTATAGTGCAAATACGCTCTTGGTAGCGTTATGTAGGAAGCTAGGTATTCCTGCCAGACTCGTCGTAGGACACATGGTGCAATCTGTCTCCAAAGACGGTAAAGCACATCTCACCCGCAATAATGGTCACGCATGGACGGAAATCCGAGATGGAAAACAACGATTAAGGCTCGATGCTACTCCTACAGAAAAAGAAAATGGAGACTCCAGTGAACAAAATCTCGATGAGCAAGACAACAGCAACGCAGAAAGCAATATGGACGAGGGAGCAGATAGTCAGGATGCTTCTTCTGAACAATCAGATAAGTGAAAAGATGAGTCTTGAAAAGAGAGTGAAGGACAAAGTGACGATTCAGGAAAAGAAGAAGGTGCCGAGTCTTGAAAAGAGGCAGAAGAAAATGACAAGTCTTCAGATACACCCCCACCCAAACCGAAACAACAACCATGACCCATGACATGACCACGTGATCAAAAACCACAAGCTTCTAAATCAGCGGAACAAATGCTCGACGAGTTCATCCAAAAAGCAAAAGAAGATAGTCTCACCGCACAGTGAGAACAGCTCACCAAAGCTCTGGATCAACTCGAAAACGCACAAAGCAAAGAGGAAATTAAAAAGATACTGGATACAGTAGGACTCACTGATTTCGCCAAAGAAGAAATCAATAAGCTTGGCAATCAATGAATACTCGAACAAGAAAAGAAAGAGCTCGAAAAGATTGATGATGAGCAAGAGCTCGAAAAACAGATCCAAAAGTCACTCCTGGATCCTTTGTACAAACAAAAACTCAAAGAGTACGCTGAGCTTATCAAGAAAAAAATTGAAGAACAAAAACAAAAAATGAAATCTGAAATGCAAAGATTCGGTTTCACAGAGCAAGAACTATCTCTCTACAAACAATACAAACAACTCGAACAAGAAGTGATGCCTGAAGTCAGGAGACAAATTGAAGAACTCAAAAGAGTGCTTCCTCCGCAATACCTCGTTCAGAGAGATGAAGACAACTACTACCGTAGCTGAGCAAAACTCGACAAAACCAAACTCGTTGATCGAAAAGTGAGTGGTAACAACAAGATTTTCAAAAGGTCCAAGATAGAACTAGATAGTCAGGAGATCAATATGTTCGAAACGATCATCATCGATAGGTCAGGAAGTATGGGAAGTTGGAGTGACCCCAAGTCACCTTTTTCACAATCAGTCAAAGCAGCAATTACCAGAGCCAAAGTACTCGAGCACTTCAAAGTAGACATGAGTATCGTCATCTTCGATGATACGCTTGATGAAGTGATGAACTTCGGAGATCAGTTCTCAGACCGTATGACCAAAATACCTTCGAAACTTATGAGGGCATATACTGCTAGATCATGAGGCAACAGCCAAGAACCCATCACCTACGTCTATCACAAAATGAAAGAAAGAATGAAACAGCTAGGGGGAAAATCATTTGGCAACGTCTCGTTCATCGGAGATGGAGACCTCTATAGCTTTCAGCAAATTCCTGCCCTCAAAGCTATGATAGATGATCTCAAAAAACAAAACATGTGAGTCACCGCCTACTATATCAATCAGAGCGAGACCAAAATGCCTCTTATAGAATACTACTTCTGACCACCTACCGCTTGAGCCACCATCTATGCCAAAGATAGTCCTGATCTGTCGAGTAAAATCATCAACAATCACAAAACCAAACTCAACCTCCTCATCAAAAAATATCTCAAACAATCCTAATATTTACCTCACCTTCCTCTCCTCATGACCACCGAAAACAACAACCAAAACATCTCCTCACCTGAAAATGCATCAGGTAAATTTACCATAGATCTTATACCTATTGAAAACAAGGAGGATAAGTATGCGCCTCTCAGCAACTTAGCAATACTGACGTGATTTGAGAAATCCACAAATATCAATGGCAAATTTAGAGAATTATGATTTTCAGTAGATAATATCAATTCAATTATGCTACAGGACTATAATTCATTTTGATACATGAAACAAGAGTTTGCGAAATTCTGATACTCACGAGCTTACACGAAGGTGAATCAGATCTGATCCTCAGGATGTCTTCTCTTCAAGGTACAAGAAGTCTCTATTGTATGAGATCAACTCATTCTCAAAACCACAGATGATATGTTTTTTGTTGGAAAAATAGAAGACTATCTACAAAAAGGTCTCTTAGCACTCACCAAAAGAACGCCATGAGAGATTCAAGTAATCAAAGCAACAACACTTCAAAAAAATAAATACTCACTAGACTGATGACTCCTCAATATCAGATCCAAACAACTCCTCAGTATATGAGCTGATGATTATTGTGAAACACGCGAAGGAGGCAAAGAGCTATGTATTCTCAAAGACAACAAAATAGCACTGTATACCTACGATGACGATAGTGTCGATCGTCAGTCTGACTACTTCGACCTCAGTGTCTATGGGGATATCAAAAATATCAGGACAGACAGCAACAATAACTTCTATTTCATCATCTGCGAAAAAGAGGGAGTCTCAGTACTCAAGGTGCTTAATAGAAAGACGTTAGAGGAAGTAATGACCTTCTCCAATCTCAATAAGATTGTCTATCTTAGTGATGAAATTGGGAGATTGTACTGCATGGATACCTCAGGATACCTGAGGATAGTCACCATCAATACCAAGAATCTCGAGAGGTGATATGTGGATACTCATGCTATCAATGCAGAAACAACTGCTAGTACGGTGATCAAGATCGAAGACAAACCAAGAAGTGAACTCAAAAGTGTACTGAGTGCATGAGGTATTCTCCTCACTCCTAGCACAGAAGCAGGAGATCATACAAGTGATGAGCAAGGTACGCTCGATGATAGCATGCTGAGACAGCAACTGCGACAGACACCCATCGATGGTTTAGCAGGCAAAACGCTCCACACGCTCTATACCGAAAGCGAGACACAAGCAGAGATTGATCTCGTCTATCAACTTGCTCAACAGCTCAAAAATAATCCGCAGATTATCGCAGTCAAAGGACTGATAGATCCCATCATCACTGCCATTAGCACCAAAAGAGACAACATACGCCTCGTTGCCATAGGTACTCAACTCCAGGCAATTGCAGAAGATATAGCTGAAACTAGCGACTTTGCCTGATTAGTTGCTATCAAACAACAACTGAGTGCATGTAAACAGACGAGGTCACAAATACTTGCGACTAACAAAGAACTTGACGTGCTTTTGAGAGAAACCATAGCCGTCATAGATACCAAGATACAAGAATATCAAGCAGAACATCACGAGGAACTCAACCAAGATATCCAGGCAAATTGCGATCTGATTCGTGAGTACATGGAAGGTATTGATTATCTTCCTCAGCTCACCTCAATCTATAGTACAGATTTATGGAAGAGCACAGAGACAATGCTCACGTATACAGATGAGACACAAAGAGACCAGTGGAAGAAAAAAATGAGCTCACTGGTCAGTGCAAGACAACACCAACTTGCCAACGAACAACAACTCGTCAAGAAAAGTCACCAACATGAGCAAGAAAAAATCATCGAACAGATTAGAGCAAACTTTGTTATTCTCAAAGGTATCATCGAAAGTATCCAAGACGAAAGTACACTCAAGACCATGGAACTCAGCGATCCACTCGTGCTAGACATCAAACAGCATATTGACACATTACCGAGCAACAAAAGCGATGAACTCACGCAAAGACTGGAGCAACTCTTCAAAGAAAGGCAACTCAGTATTCAATTTTCCAAAGAAACAACCTGATCTTCTTTCAAAACACTGGATCAGTACGGGATTCCAAAGTCACTCTATTTCGTGCCAGATATTAACAAAAAAGTAGTGCGGGATATTGCTTGAAAACCCCTCAACAATAGCCAGTACAAACTACAGTTCGTCTCATCGACAGGGAGTATTATTGAACCAAGCATCAACAAAAAAATGCTGGGTAATTTCAAGTTTACCTACACATTTGAGGAATGGCTAGAGCTCAAAAAAACAATTGCCGAACGAAAAACCAATGGCGCAAAAACAAAATATCGCGACCTCAAAAAAAATCCTAAAACCAATAAAGAGGACTTAGCTGCTCTAGAAAAAAAATACTATGTGCCGAGGATGCTCGAAACAATGAATGCAATTACCGGAGAAGGGAACTATCGAAATTTGCAGACGAGAAAGTATCTACCGGAGATTGACAACAAGACGGTTATTACTGAGACTATCCAAGACTCACTCAAAAAACGAGGAAGAATTTTGAGCCAACAATTACAATACAAACAAGGAATTATGATTGTCGAAAGCGAAGCGGGAACAGGCAAGAATTTCAAATGTGATATCCTAGGACATTTAACCAACAGAGAGGTGTTTGATGTCAGTTGTAATGAATATATGGAAAAAGAAGACCTCCTCTTTTCTCCTGAAATTGATAATGAAGGGACACATCGTCAACCAAGTAAACTGGTACAAGGACTACAGACACCAGGCGCTATCATAGTCCTCGATGAGATAAATACACTCAAGCCTGGTGTTTCCAAATTGCTCAATCCTCTCCTTGATGGACGTAGATATATCAACGACCCGCAAATGGGGAGAATCTATGCACATCCCTCTGTAGTGATTATTGGCCTCATGAATCCAAGATACTATCGTGGGACCAAAGACCTGCCACAGGAATTCGTATCTAGAGCGAGAATTACCTGAGATAAGTATCCAAAAATGCAAGAAGAAGCATATATGATTAGTAAGTATTTGGATGGCACACTCAATAAACTTAGTCAAGAAGAATTCAACAACTACCGAGATGAATATATCAACAAGTGAGTAGTTCCCTCAAACAAGTCTGTATACAATTTATTCATTTCCCTTCACAAGACGGTGAAAGTCGCAGCTAAGATTAGAGAAATCTATTCAGAAACAATGAAAGGAAATGGAAATATATGACAAGAGCTCAACTTTGTATTTACGATCAGGGACGGAAACTATATCATTCAAGATTTCAATCACACCAAAGATATCTTGGAGTCTACCAAAGATGTTATTCTCGCAAAAATAGCCGATGCAGACCAAAAAGACTATGCACAGTCGCTCATAGAAAGTGTTTGTAAATAAATTCCTTAAATAATCTACATCCACCGTTGCAAAGTTACACACTTTGTGTACTTTTGTATTTTGCAACTTTGTTTATTTGCAACTTTGATTTATGGACCCAATTACCCAAGGTATCATCTGATGATCGCTCTTCACCCTCACGACAGGGAAGCATGGTCGAAAGCCATTTTTGCTCAGTGCTGTGGTTACCAACCTTCCTGATTTTGATATTTTTTTCTCACGTTTGTTGTATACAGATCAAATCGATCAGATGTTTTTCCATAGAGGAATTACGCATACAGTGGTGTGAGGTATTGTTATTGGTTTGCTCGCAGGATGTATTTGGTGGCTCGTGGAAAAAAAACAATTTTCGCTCTGGCGTCTCATCAGTGCGTGTATGCTGAGTATTTTTGGTGGACATCTCGTGATAGACCGATTGACGAGTTATGGGATGAGATGGCGACTGCCACGAAGTTGAGTAACGACGAGTCTCGATACGATTTTTGTACTTGATTTTGGTATGCGAGCGATTGTCATAGGTGGATTTATATGGTATCTCCTGAGTAAACATAAACAACGTGTAGCAACGCGTATTCTCCTTTGTGCTCTTGGGTATTTTTGTTTTGCGGCGGGAGTGAAACAATTTGCAAGCACTGCACTGCAAAAGCAATTTATTGCGGATTTTCCCAACACGCCCATTATTTCACAACTCTCGACTCCCGAACCATTTCAGCCGTTTTTGCGAAGGGCTATTATAAAAACTCAAACCTCAGGGGACAATACTCTCTACTACGAAGGACGGCGATCTCCCTTTGATACACAAACGACTCCTGATCGAAAAACGACCTCAAGTGAACTGACTCCTGATGAAGTAAGTGCAGATCTCACCGGCAAGATTGCTGACCAGTTTGCCAAAATAAAAAGCTTCTCGAGAGGACAGCTCGCAATCCACGTCACCACAGGGGGCTATATCGCAGAGAATCTCATCTTTGGATCCCTCAACGGACGAGAACAAAAACTTCCCTGACGTGGCTTCCAATTCTTCGTCGGCTCCAACAACATCGAACGCCAAGGAGATATGCCACGCTTCACTGATGGTCGATGGTCCACCTTCCGAGTAAGAGTATTGGGAGGAGACCTGTCTGGCGGCATCGCTCAAGTCTAGAATAGGTCGCTATTGTTGGTATCGGATGCATTAAGGCTGAGACCGGTATTATTTTTTGCGGCAACGCACAAGTCTGAGAAATGTAGGCCACACTCAGTTATACAAGTCATAACTTAAGCAAGCGAGTGGGTCCCTCTGGGGACGAGCTTGCTCCGTATGCTGTAAAGAAACATTCTATAATATACGGAAGACCTGCGTTGC
>CAZWFZ010000021.1:0-12722 GCA_964633455.1 uncultured Candidatus Peribacteria bacterium
TAGCATCAGCAGTCTCAAGTTGTTTTTGCATTTCTTCAGCAGAAATTTTACCGTCTGTATTAGTATCGAGAACGTTGGGATCTTTTTTGGGATCCTGTTTTTCTGCTTCTGTTTGTTGTGTTTGCACTTCTGTCATCTGCATAGCATAAATAAAATTTACATATTCATAATCTCTTCTTCCAATCTTGCGAGTTCCTCAGCCTCTTTTGCTTTGTCTGCCGTTTCTAGGTCATGGAGTTGGCGGAGATAGTCTGCGGTTTGGGTAAGTTTTGCTTTGAGTGTTTCGTTGGTTGTATCGTCAAGGGCAGTGAGGATGATTTGCGTAAGCGCTTCGATTTGTGCTGGTTGGATGTCTTGTCCTTTGACCAATACCAATAACCCCTGAGCTGGCAACCAGTCTTCGCCAAGTTTTTCGAGAAGGGTGATGAGGAGATCTTTTTGGGTCATCGCGAGAATTGAGAGTTAAGAATTAAGAATTAAGAAATAAGATTTAAGACTTTAGAATCTAGAAACCAGACTCCAGAAACCAGAAGTGACTGCCATTGGATGTTCCTCCCTTTAGAAGGCCTCGGTGCCCGTATGGGTAGAGGTGGCCGAAGGCCGGAGGGTTTTAGGACATCAGTCCCCGCAAGTGCGGGAAGGTGTTTATAACCCGCATAGTCTATTATACCTAGAAAACAGCCTTTTGTCAAAAATTAGGCCCTTTTTCCTTGCAATTTCACGGTAATTCTATACGGTAGGCACATCTTTTTACGTTTTTTTGGTATAGCCGATGTTTACGTTTTTTTATGACAGCCTTGATACCCTCAAGAAAGTCAAAAAGCCTACTGGCAAGGAGATTGTACAAGTGACGATATCTATTTTCGTAGCGGTGATTATTTCTGCTATTATTTTTGCGATATTGGATGGATTTTTTGGTGCATTGTATAGAGAGTTTTACACTATGATGCAATAAGTATGAGTTTCCAAGATATGAATCCTGCACAAGATATCAAAAAACAAATTGAAGATAACCAGTATAGATGGTATGTTTTGAGCGTGGTTTCAGGACAAGAGGCTTTGGTGGTTGAAAACCTTTCTGAGAGAGTGAGCAAACAGCATCTCGAACACGAGATAGTCGATTATCTCAATCCCACCGTCAACGAAGTCTACTACAAAAATGGCAAAAAAGCCGTCAAAGTCAGGAAAATGTATCCTGGATACGTTTTTGTGAAATCCAAAATGAACGAGAAAATTTGGTATGTAATTAGAAATACGCCAGGCGTGAGATTGATTGTAGGAGCTGAAATTCGTCCTATTCCCTTGACTGACAAGGAGTACGATGATATGGTTGCACATATAGCAGAGAAGAACGAGAGAGCGGAATACGCAGTACCTTTCCAAGAAGGTGATATCGTGATTGTCAAAGAAGGTGACTTCAATGGTATGAAAGGTGTTGTTACCGAAATTGACCCAGCCAAAGGATACTTGTATGTGAAAATTGAGATCCTCGGAAGAAATACACCATTGATGGTTTCATTTGAAAAAGTTGAAAGAATTTCATAATCTTACCTTTGCTTCCCGCGTATGACCACCAAAGACGAGTATGCATGAGCCACCAAAGCATTGACTGCGCTCTCTGTCGCACTTGTTTTTGTGTACATAGTTTTTTGGGCGGTGCGTGGTGATAGTTTGCTAGAGAAAGCAGTGAGTAATATAGCCAATGATCCTTTTGTAGCCTTTGAAGAAGATATACTTCCTGATGAGTTGCTAGATGTGGGTGAGGGGACAGACGATGCACTGACGTTGACGGATCGTCCTGAGAACGCACCAGGGAGAACGTTCTATTCGGTGCAAGACCTGTTTGGAGGCGGGAGTCCTATAGCTAGTGATCAACTTGTTTTGCCGGGCACCCAAAAGACCAATACGAGTATTGCGTCGTTGGAGTTGCTCTGACTCAAGTCACCATCTCCGGTGTTGGCTGATGACCGTGGTATTTTGTATACCTTTTTGTGAAAAGAGCCTGAGGGACTTGCGTCTCTCGTCTTGCGTTTGTGATGAAATATAGTTGAAATTGCAGACAAAAAAGATATACAAGTCAATCACCTCTTGGGTGAAAAAGTGGTATTCATCAATTTGCCTATGTATGCACAGAAGCAAGTAGTGATGCTGGTTACCTTTGAAAGAGAGCATGTGTGGTTTATACAGATACCGTATAGTGTCTATTATACTGCTAAGTCCCTCTTGCCACAGCGTTTTGGTGCTTTCTACGATGTAGAGTAATAGGTTTTTTTTATCTTTAGTTGCCCAATTTATCATGTCTACCAAAAAATTGCAAAGTCAGTTGACCTTGCATATGAAAGCCGGCAAGGCTACACCTGCACCTCCAGTTGGACCTATCTTGGGTCAACATGGTGTAAATATCGGTGCGTTCGTCAAAGAATTCAACGACAAAACTATGGATACCATGAAGCAATATGCTGGCGTGGATGTCAAAGTTCCTGTACTTATCAGAGTCTACATTGATAGATCTTATGATATGCAGATTTTTCCACCGTTGATGTCAGATTTGCTCAAATGGAAAGCAGGTATCAAATCAGGTTCTGCAACCCCCAACAAAACCAAGGTTGCTACCTTGACCAAAGCAGATTTGGATGATATTATTGCAATCAAAATGCCGGTCATGAATACCAAAAGAAAGGATTCCTTGATCAAGAGTATCACGGGTACTGCAAAAAGTATGGGTATCGAGATCAAATAAATTCAATTCGTCTGTTCACGCATGTGGGAGGAGTGCTCTTGAAGCAGTTCCGCTAAGACCACTTTTATTATATACGTTTCACAACGATGGCACACACAGGTAAGAAGTACAAAAAAATGAAGGAAATGGTGACTATTGGTCAAACCTATGCGCTCGCAGATGCGGTTGCATTGGCTAAAAAGGTCTCTTATAGCAAGTTTGGTGGATCACTTGAGGTACATGCAAAGACATTTGCAGACCCCAAATACAATGATCAAATGATCAGAGCAACGGTTGTACTACCTCATGGTACTGGCAAAACAGTCAAAGTAGCTGCCTTTGTAGCTGAAGATATGAAAAAGGCAGCACAAGCTGCTGGTGCTGATATCGTAGGAAGCGACGATTTGATCAAAGAGATCGAAGCCGGTAATATCAATTTCGATGTTTTGGTCACTACACCTGATATGATGAGAGATTTGGCAAAAGTAGCTAAGACTTTGGGTCCCAAAGGATTGATGCCCTCTCCCAAAGCAGGTACGGTCTCACCGAATATTGAAAACGCAATCGTTGAAATCAAGAAAGGAAGAGTAGAATTCAAACTTGATAAAACAGGTAACGTGCATGTCGGTGTTGGGAAACTCTCGTTTACGGATGAGCAACTCGCAGAAAACGTGCATGCCTTGCTCAAAGCAGTTATTGAGAACAAACCTGCTGGTATCAAAGCTAAGTTGCTCAAAAAGGTCGTGATAGCTCCTACTATGGGTCCTGGTGTGCCAGTAGCAATTACGGTTGAATAAGTAACTATGTATCTAGGATATAACCACAAAAATCTCCTTTCGGGAGATTTTTTGTTACTGTTTTTCCTATGTTAACCAACTATGTACGTTTTTCTCAATGTGTAAATGGATATCAGAACAAGTGTAGGTATTTTTTTGTGTTTTTGCGGGTGGACGGGTAGAGTTGAGACGTTAGCTAATGTTTAGTTTCCCTCGCTTTCTCTTTATTGATATACGTACGTTTCCTCATGCAAGATATGCACCTCCAAAAGATAGAAGAACTCAAACAATTAGGCGACTATGATGGTGCGCTATCATTGGCAAATAGATTGTTGGCACAAAATCCTAGAAATAGAGAAGTGTTATTTCAGGTTGCTGATTTGCAGTTTAGAAAAGGAGAAATTTCCAAAGCAGAGAAACCCATAAATTTTTTGCTCGAGAAAGAGCTTGATAACGATGCGATGAGTTATTATGTCAAAGGAGTATTGGAAATGGAGAAGACCAATTGGGCAGAAGCAAAGGATTATTTCAGACGTGCATTACATATGCTCGAGCAAGATAATGCTGAGGTATTGAGGTGCTATGGGTTGTGTGAGTACTGGTCTGGGAATAGAGAAGAAGGTATTTTGCATCTCAAAAAAGCATATCATCTCAATGAGTTCGATGCAGAAATTATTCTCAATTTGACGGAGGTATTGATCTTGGAAAAAAAGTTTCTTTTGGCAAGTAAGTATATCAAACAGTATCGTGATCAAAAAGAAAAACTCCAGTTTTTCGAAAGAGAAGTAATCTACTATGAAGAGAAGATGCGTATTTTTGAAGAGTTTATTCGCAACCATGAAGAGTAAGTTTCACGTTCATCTCGGGCCATTTGGCATGGTATTGCGCAACACTGCGCGTTTGCTCAGCGCAGGAATTTTCCAAGTAGTTTCAGGTATACTGATAACTGCTTTTTTGTTATTTTTCCTCAATATTCTTGGTATTGCTAGCTATCAAATTGACCAGTCCGCAGATCAAGTACAAAAAAAACTGGGCATGTATTTTTATCTCAATGATGATCCGAAATCCAAAGACGTCGTCTATGCGCAGACGATTGAGCTGATGAAAGAACTCAAAGATGCGGGTATGGAGGTAGAGTTTTATTCCAAAGAAGATGCCTTTATCCTCCTCGAAAAGAGACTTCCCAACGTGATAGGCAATCTAGAAAAATTTGGTATTGAAAATCCCTTACCACCGACCTTGTATGTGATGTTTCGTAGTCAGCAAGAATACGAGCAACTCAAAACGATTGTGTTGAAGTATGAATGAATCATTGGTGATCTCAAAAAAATGACGGGCTGATTTAGCTTCACCCAACAAGAAGCAAGAGTAGCAACCGTGATTAATCTGATGCATGCGTTGATTATGACCTCACGAGGATTGATTATTTTGGTGATTGTGATTCTCACCTTTTTCTTGCGATATAGCATCAATTTACACTTCTTGCGTTTTTACAAACAGATAGAACTTGAGAAATTATTGGGAGCGGAGTATCGAAAAATTGCACTCCCTTTTCGGCTTTATACAGCCGTTTTGTTGCTTTGTGCTATGTTGTTAGTCGGTGTAATTTTCCTCATGGCTGAACGATATTTTGATCCCTATTTCCAGGAAGTATATAGTATGCGTATTGCTGATGCATTGCTTCCTGCGAGAGGAGTAGTACTTCGTGCTATTGGTATTGAGTTCGTTACTATTTTCGTGGTGAGTACATTTGCCTCTGGCTGGACGTTGTGGAATCTGTTGAGAAAAGTGTAAACGAGAATTGAAACTTGTGAATTGAGATTCGAAACAGCTATACCACTGATTTTCTCTGTATCAAGACTTGCAATCTGCTCTTTGCTCGATATATACTGAGTCCTACTAAGTCAATTTGTAAAGATTTTCATATCTTTTTTATGACACCTCTCATGCAATCCGACCAGCATGATACACCATTGTCCCTCAATCAACTTGAGAAAATAGATGATATGCTTGTGAGACATGGCGAGAAAATTGCTGTTACCAACAAACGTTTATTTGTTATACTTTCTGCGTTGTGTGATATGACACACGAAAATAGTACACTCAAAAAAGTTGAGAAGAGTGCCAATAGAGAACAGCCTACGTGGAGAGAAAATATATTACTCATAGACACCAAAGAAGACGGACGAAAGAGTGCGTGGCATAACCTGAATCGCGAATTCAAAAGTGAACTTATGGAGGTGCTCAAAAACTACAAAGCACTAGCGAAAGCACACAAACCATTAGCTAGGACACTAACCGCATTCAAGGCACAACTTGGTGTGCATGATGATTTGGAGAATGCTGATTATTATGCTATTGCCCTTGGAGAACACATCACCAAGCAGTATGAGATTAGAGGGAAAGATAAGATTTTTTTTGCAGGACAGAATGATTTCTTAGCATTTTTTCATGATATTTGGTGAAAAACATTGTCGCCAGATATCAAGACAGTACGTGAAGAGCTTTCTTCAAGTATGCGCATTATTAGAGAGAAAACCAAAAAATGATATACGGTGAGACGAATTATTGATAGTAGTTGAGATAACTGGAACCTGCAGTGTACCGTGACAAGAGATAAGCAAGTATATCAACGCACATACGAGCTCTCTTTCAAAGATCTCAAAAAAATGATTGATGGGCTAATTGGCAAAGAAACATCCTATGATAAAATGTTTACGCCTATCAAGATAACAGGCTCAGATTCATCATTGTCTAATTATGAGGAAGATGAGGAAGAGGACGAAGAGGATGATGACTAAGCCAGTTATTGACCCTTGATCCAAGTATATATTTCTTTATCGAACAAGAGGAGATATCCTTGTTTTTCATCAGTCCCTTTGATGAGTCAAAGCAGTTTTCCTTGTGCCTCCATGACAGGGCTACCACTCATACCGGGCAAAAAGCGACAATCGGTTTTCGCCTCAGTAGCATTTTTTTCAAGCAGAACGCAGGAGAGTAAAGCATGATCTTGCCAAATAGTTACTGTATTCTCATTGATCTTATGTAAAGCAATATCAAGAGATTCTCCCGTACAAGAGCCATATATCTCAATACGAAGTAAATCTTGAGATGGATGCTTCCATTGATTGATGATATCACATGTACGGTTGGATGCATCACGAACACGATAGTTTTGTTTGGTATCGATCAATGTATGAGCAGTGGTGAGTAATTGGTGAGGTCAAATTCGTACTGCCACACCGATGTTGGTAGAAGGGAGAGTAGCTGATTTTTCACCACTATTGATAGGAAAAATATAGGCTATAGATCATGATGAAAAGGTAACTTCCTGCGGTAGCTTAGGCGCTTTCGTTTGTGTGCATCATGAGAGTATGAAGATGCTAATCAAGGTGAGGAATATTTTCATGAGGAAAATTATTGAATACTACCGCTAGCGATGAGTTCATCTCCGTCGTAGATCGCAATGATCTGGCCAGAAGTAATTGCTCTTTGCGGTTGCGTGAAGGTGGCGACTATGTGACTTCCATCTTCACTCGAGAGCGTGACTTCTTGATCCGCTTGTCTATATCTAATTTTTGCTTGTGCGGTGAGCGGGAGAGAACGAGCTTCTCCTATTCGATGTCGAGCAGTGGTAGAAAGAGAGGTGTGATAGAGCTCTTCTGCATCTGCATGACCGACGACGACAATGTTTTTGATAGGATCTTTGTTGACGACATATCGTGGTCAGCCATTGAGCCCTAGGCCTTCTCTTTGACCAATAGTGTAGTTGTGCATACCCTCATGCATTCAGAGTACTTTGCCTGTGGTGTCATGAATTTCTCCGTGCTTCACGGGGATTTTTTTCTTCAAGAACTCTTCCATACCCACTTTGCCTATGAAACAAATACCTTGACTATCTTTTCTGTCTGCATTGGGAAGTCAGATCTTGACTGCTATTTCTCTCACTTCTGGCTTGGTGAGTGCTCCGAGCGGAAAAAGACTTTGTGTAAGTTGTGCTTGCGTTAGACCTGAGAGAAAATAACTTTGATCTTTGTTCGTATCGATTCCTTTGAGGAGTTTATAATTTTTTGTGTCCGTAGTTGGTGCAACTACGCGAGCATAGTGTCCGGTTGCAACGTGGGAGCATCCTAGTGCTGTTGCTTGCTCGAGAAACAATCCAAACTTGATAAGACTATTACACAACACATCAGGATTTGGCGTGATGCCACGAGCATAGCCATCATAAATAAACTGTACAATACGTTCATCATACGCTTTGCGAAAATCGAAAATGACAAACGTAGTAATTCACAAATGCTGCGCTACCTTGATGGCCATATCTCTATCTTCTCTCGTTTGGCAGTTGGGGCTGGACTCGTCAGTATAGTTTTTCATAAACCCTGCGATGAGCTCATGACCTTGTTGTTGCAAAAGATAGGCAGCGACTGCAGAATCGACTCCACCTGATAGTCAGATCATAATTTTTGCCATAAAGATATTGTTTCTAGAGATAAATAGTAATGTTTGGTTTTATTCGATAATTGGATCATCACTACTGCCTACATCAATAGTAGTGAGTGTGGTAAACTCGCCAAAATTGTTTTCAAGGTCGATGAGTCTTGCTAATTGTTGATTGATATCTTTGGTGAGATGGAATCGCACGTTCTTGTCTTTGTAGGAGATACGGAGTTTACTTCCCCCAGGGATATATTCTAGTGTTGAAATGTAGCTCACTCCAAGGGTATCGCGTATGGTGAGAATTGCACTACTGAGTTCTTCTTCGCTGATCTGATAAAAGATGCCATCTAGGGTAGTATACGGCGCAGTATAGTCAGGAAGGAATAAATGAATACTAGAATCACCCAAAAGATTTCCGGTAATGAGATCAAATATAGCCTCTTGGAAGGTAGCAAACTCTTGTCTAGGAGTCACAAAAACAAAAGTGGGTTCATAAAACAATACATCAATCAGTAGTTGTGAAGATGAGGGTCTCGAGAGTGAAAGTGATTTAATCAAAGGAAATTGTTTTTTGATTGCTCATTCGATGGTGTCTTTTTCAAATCGATTGATCATATATCGATTTTGTCCTGAGAAAGCGAGGCCGATTGCTTTGTAAATACTGGGGTGATCATAGACAAGCACGCTTTCTTGACTAAATGAAACTTGCTTGATAGTATGCTGCTGAGAAAGGAGTGTACGTTTGATAATTACCCAAGCCACAACTAAAAATAACACGGTGACCGTGATAATGATACACAAGGGAAGTCGCTTCATAAATGAACGTTTTCGACTCTCTCGTTGTGGAATGAGGACGCGATTTCTAATTTTTTTGGATCTTGTGGGCAATGCCATGTCAGCGAGCTTAAAAGGGAAAAAGTAATGTGACGCTCTTATATATTACTCAGAATGAAATAGACAAAGGTAAGTCACACACCAACACCAATACCTCCTACTACTTCTATGAACGTGTGGCCGAGTCTTTCTTTGAGCATATGGGTAGTTTTTTGCATATTGAGAATTTCACCGAGTTCAACGCTTAGTTTATTGAGATACGATGCGTGTTGTCCAGCTTCATATCTCACATTTGCTGCATCGTACCAAAACAAAAATGAGAAACAGAAAGCAATAATAAAGGCAGCTGATTCATGACCATATTGTAAATACATTAGGGTGGTAATACTTGCTGCCATACCACTATGGACGGAAGGAAAACCTCCTGCACTCCACAAGGCCTTTCGTTCAAATACCCCCTTCATCGTGAAGTCTATGATGAGCTTGATAAACTGTATAATACCTCATACAAAGAGAGGTACCAAGAAGTCTGGCATCTTGTACGGTGATGAATAAAGTAACACAACAGCATTTCTAGTGCCTCTGGGCAGACATGAACCTTTTCAAATGTATAGATTCATCTTTGAAATGCAAATCGTCGAGTCGCTTGTAAAAGATTCAGTTTTCTATACAGTTACATGGTGTTTTTTGACTTTATATTGATAGGCCTAGACCGTGCCAATCTTGATTGTAGGAGCTTTATTACTGTTGTTTTGACTTTCCGCTATTTATAGTGTTAGTATTTTTGAATCATTTGATTTGACGTTGGATCTCGTAGCCAAATGAGTGATGACTGATCCATCCAATTACTATTATTTCTTTGAACAACTTACCAAATTAGTCGTTGGACTTGTCTTGGCATGAATTGTCTATTGGATGCCTATGAAGTGGATCATTCAAGGCAAATATGTGATATTTGCGGTAACCTTGGGAGGAGTGTTGCTCTTGTTTACTTCATTGGGTATCGAGCTCAACGGCTCTAATGCATGGCTTTCCGTGCCTGGCGGTACGATTCAGCCTGGTGAGTTTTTCAAGATTGGGTTCGTGTTGTATATCGCTTCATGGCTTACCAAAAAACAACGTGTTTTGGATGATTTTCAGTTTTTCTTGGGCTTTTTGATTATCACCATAGCCATTTATAGTATCTTTCTCTTTGTGCCAGACCTGTGAACTATTTTGGTCCTTTTTACGGTTGCAATGATCATGTTTCGGTATGCAGGAGGCAAGAAGCGCTTCATGGCAGCATTGTTTGGTGTGGCGCTCATATTTGGCGTCATTGCTACTCTCCAATTTTCGTACATCAACAAAAGAATGGCCTATTTTTTGAATCCTGATGCAGATAGTTCGTGAAGAGGAGTTGGGCGACAAACTAAGCAGGCCTTGATAGCAGTAGGTTGAGGAGGCTGGATCGGTAAATGATATGGTAAATGATTGCAGAAGTTTGGATATATTCCTGAAGCGCAGAGCGATTTTATTTTTGCTGCCTTTGCGGAGGAGATAGGATTCATAGGCAGTACGGTCCTTCTGTTCTTGTACCTTCTGTTGTGTCGATATTTTTTGCGTGCACTTCCTGATATCAAAGATCCCTATCAGAGGCTAATCTGAGTCGGTTTCGTTTCTATGATTATGATGCAGATGTGTATTAATGTGTGAGTAAATATCAAACTGGTACCACTGACGTGATTGACGTTGCCGTTCGTAAGCCATGGTGGGTCAGCACTGATTGTGAATATGGTGGAGGTCATCATCATGTACAAGATCGTTAAACAGAACGCATAGTATTTTTTATTTCCTAAGTCCGTGATGCAACTTACCCTTCGTGAGCATCTCCTCGTAGATCAATCATCACCCGATGAAGAGCTTGGCAAAATGCTGACTCAAACAATAGCGGGGAGTGTGTGGTCGTTGCCCACGCAGCTTCCTGTGGTGGTGTGGTGGAAACGCGCATTCCATTTCAAGTTGCGACAAGACATAGGAGATGGTATGTCTTTGGTGAGTCTCTATGAAAGAGCACCACTCACTTTTGGTTTGGATATGCAAACGTGTTTGCAAGGACTTCTTGCGTATGCTTCGTATGATGAAGAAAAAAATGTAATGCAGTATTTTCTCTACAAATCTGCACATACTTCAGATGAGTTAGCACGAATAGGTGAGTGGTTACAAACGCATTTTCCCTCGATTAGTTTGCAGAGTGAGCGTTTCAAAGAGCTTGTGGTGCCTGCATCTTTTGCACTTCCGAAGAGAGCAGTAGATACACCTCAGCAGGTGTTTTCTTGGTTATTCGGATTGAGTGTGGCGTATGGGACTTGGCAGGTGCGTGATGAGCGTCTCGTGCGTATTCTCCTGACGATCCCGCAAGTGGGGAGCCTCAGTGCAGTTGCTCTAGCTTGTGAGGAACTCAAACCTATGCTCCGTGACTTGGGTATATATTTGATGGTACAATCATTGCCTGGTAAGCTCAACGATACCCTCCATATTACGCTCCAAGATCCTGAAATACTTGCGCTTTTTGCATCATGGTATACAGGAGAAGAGCTCCATCATGAGTCCATGCAGAGTGCACCTTTGGAAACGTTTTTGCAAAGTAATGGTGTCGACTCGTATTCGGCACAACTTCTTGCACATTCTGTTTTGAAAATGAGGGAGAAATAAGTATACTCAGCCACCTCACCACTTTTATTTCCTATTCCTCCTTGCAATCATGGCGAGAACCAACAAGATGGGCATTCTCAAAAAGAAGCAACAACAAGCCAAACAGAAATGACTGACGGGCGAAAAGGTTTCTTCCAATGAGGGCATCAAACAGAATCATACCAACCCGTTGGGGCACGATTGGGCATGGTTTATGAGGAGCGGAAAATGGGTGTGTGATGTGACGAGCATTCGTGAAGATCCTGATGGGTTCAGAATTAGACGTGCTCCGAGTGGAGGAGAGCTGACCTTTGTCCAAATTGGCGATGCAAGTCGGTGATTTAGACAGTGGCTCAGGAAGAAGAGAAAACAATAGCTACACCTGTTTCACAAGGGGATGGTGTAACTGGGAACACGGAGGTCTTCGGCACCTCAATTGTCAGTTCAAATCTGACTCTCCTTGAATGTCAAAGTTTCAAAACTGCAAAATGCAAAGCGCAAAGCTTCCATTTGCACTTTGTAACTTTGTACTTTACAGCTTTGATTTATGGGGTGGTCGTTCAACTGGATAGGACATAGTCCTGCGAAGACTATAACCCAGGTTCGAGTCCTGGCCATCCCAAAAAAATTGTTAAATTTTTTTCCTTATTCTTATTGTTATCCCTAGCCTTAGCCTAAACTACAAGGCAGGAGTAGTAGTAAGATAACAATTTTTTAAGAGTAAGGCTAAGAATAAGAATAGCGATAGAACCAAATTCCTCTTATCTCTAACTTCCTCCTAAAATGTTTGACTTTGAAAAATTCACCGTATATACCAAATCAGAAGAATATTATCAAATAGTACTCAAAGAAGTTTTTTCAAAGAAAATTAATAATAATCTCAAAGACCAACTCCAAAGAGCTTCGACGAGTATTTTGTTGAATATAGCTGAATGATCGTGAAAATATTCCAAGGCTGATAAGAAAAATTACTACATAACAGCAAGATGATCAGTATTTGAATGTGTCGCAATTATTAGAATCCTTAAGATTGAAAAGGTTATTTCAGAGGAAGTATTCCAAAAATTATACAATAATCTTGAGGAAATTGGTAAAATGCTTTCAGGACTTATAAACTCACTCGTAAAATAGTCTTATTGATCTACCTCTTTCCCCATTTCTAGCCTCACTCTTATCGCTAGCCTAATCCTTATCAAAACCTCGTTTCGGCGAGTTTTTTTTGTGCTCGAAATTTTGCTTTTTTTCGTGGATTGGAGTACTATTAGAGTGTGCTGATTTTGTAT
>CAZWFZ010000021.1:12822-14132 GCA_964633455.1 uncultured Candidatus Peribacteria bacterium
AAATTTTGCTTTTTTTCGTGGATTGGAGTACTATTAGAGTGTGCTGATTTTGTATCTTTTGACAAACACATGCACTCTGTAGAAAATTCCAACACCTTTTTGGCGTATTACAACCATTTAGACAAGTATTTTGCCTATGTTTTGTCGTTGACGAAGTATATGCCCTTTACCGAGAAAGTGCAGGTGATCACGCAGAAACAACTTCCTGTGACCTCATTTGTAGCTCGTTATCAAGAAAAACTCAAATATTTTGGTGATTTGAGAAATCAGTTGGTGCATGGCTTTAGATTGGAGAACAAACATTACGTTTTGGCATCAGACTATGCGGTTGAGCAGATCAAAATCGTCTACGAAGAAGTGAGAAATCCTACTACGGTTCGCTCATTGTGTACCAAACCATTGTACACATGCGTCACTACAGACTCTGTCCAGACGGTGGTGAGTAAAATGAAGCGTCAAGGTGTTTCTCATGTGCCATTGTTTGATGAGCAAGGGAAGTTGGTTGATGTCCTCTCAGAACGTGCTCTAGCATACTCGCTTATGAAAGAGACCGACAAAAAACCAATTCGTATCGGAGATATCTCACTCAAAGATGATAATGATGAATATCAAATTATTAGCCCTGACACGAGTTTGTATCATGTCGAAGATTATTTCGCGAAAGCGATGAAACAAGGGAAGACCTTGGGGTGTTTATTGGTTACCCAAACAGGTGATGCGACAGGTGAAGTTTTGTGAATCATCACTATCAATGATTTGCCAGCGTGTATTGAGCATTATTTGACCTAGGTAGTTTATTTATTTATACATACAAATATGAGAAAGTGGGCGTGTCGATGGTTGGTTGGGTTTATGTTTATGTGCATGTGTCTGCCTGTTTTCGCGTGATTAAGTAATGATCCCTTCGTGTTGATTCCTGAATCAGAAAATCCCCAAGATGCGGATAATATGGTTGAGTTATTGGGTGAAAAAAATAATAAAAACGGCAATACATTCCGGGATGAGTATGATGCATATTCGAAAGATCTTGAGTGAGAAAAGAATATCTGAGGTCAATTCCGCTCGGGTATTATGAATCGAAATACGATCTTTTGGCTCTTGGTCCAAGTGGTCAAATTCATAGCAAACGCTGCATTGATCGTCGGTTCTTTGACGGTCATCTACGCAGGCTATCTCTATACGATGAGCGTCTATACGGGTGATAATGCTGGTAAGGCCAAGACCGCTATCGCTACCGCTATCAAAGGTATCGTGATTGTGATTTTCTCCTACGCGATATTGAGAATAGTCATATTTGCGTTTTTGTAGAA
>CAZWFZ010000022.1:0-14075 GCA_964633455.1 uncultured Candidatus Peribacteria bacterium
CATGCTGTATCTTTTATGGACTTTGGATTATCAAGTTTTTCAAACACCTCTTTTGCTGATTCTAGTATGTCATCAGATGGTTCAATATTATTATTATGTACTACTGAGTTTCTTACCTTAGCAATTTCATCTAACATATCATAGTACTTAGATACTCTATGAGCTATACTATATCTTCAGGTAACCAATATATGTAATTTTTTCTTAAATCACTCATAATCATCATTAATGCTTTTGCCTAAAGAGCTATTTAGATAAGCATCAATTTGATTGTATATTTTTAAAAATTGTTCTTTTTTTGTTCACATATAATCTATTTTTTAATAAAGAACTCTCTCGGATCCAATCAGAGAGTATTTATAATATTCATAAACAGATCTAGTTTACTGATTTCAATACGACCGTTTTTGATGGAGTAGAGAATGGTATCGCTGATGCCGACCTTTTTGTAGAGGTCCTGGATGCTCATGTCTGATTCTTTTATTGCTTGTTGGAGTTTTTTATGGTTGAATGCCCACATTGAGGTTGCATGTATCTAAAGTAGCTAGTGTATAGCAAAGAAAATAGATATAGCAACTGGAATCATAAACAAAGTTACGAGAATGACTTGCAATTTGTGAACTGAAAGATAAGGTATGTTCATTACTGTACACGTTTGTGTACTTGTTGTTCATTTATATCTCTCTATTTAGCGAAATTTCTAAAAAAAGTCCTATCCCTTTTGTCTACCCTAGTGTGAGAAAGAAGCAATACGGGCATTTGTGGATGCAGAAAGGGAGATGGAGATAGATGCTGACCATTTCAGGGATACTACGAGTAAATTACGTGTAAACATACGGATTATAAGGCAGTTTCCTAGGCGGAAAAGGATGTACTTGATCATTTTTTTACTTGCTATCCACCTTAGGTTTGGTAACTTGCAGTCAGTGTTGTATTACTTATTTATATTATATGTAAGTCCTAAATAAAATGATGGTTGATACCAATTTTAATGTATACTCTGATGCAAGGGGTGGTGATCCTGACATGACCAGTCCTACACTCAGAAAGTATCATAAAATATTACGAAGCAAGGCTTTGCCAAATACTAAAAAATTTGATCTCTCTGAAGATAAGAGTGGTACTTATTTATACCATAAATCAGAACTTGGAGAGTTCTTTTTGGGTAGTGATGCTATAACCCATTCATATAGAAATCATAAAAGAAAGAATTGAATAATAAAACAAATTCCAGAGGAAGTTAACGAACTTTTTGATGCAGGTTCTACCATTGGAGCATATATTATTTTCCCGAATAATAGAATTAATGGAAATTATACAATCAATCAAGCTCGCTGAGTCAATAGTTTCATAGATGATAGATTTGACTTAACGTTAGAGTGTATTCGTCTATTCTATTTAGGACAAAGAAGCCCACTCTATGATACTTTATCAAGATACAAGAACTTCTTTGATTTATTTAATAACTTTAGTGACTACACTCAATTCTTTTTATTAGATGATATACTGGACGAGAATAATAGGATTAAATTTTATTTGCCATTTAACAACTTTATACATAGTCCGAGATTTGCCAATACTGATGAATATCTATTATATAAAAGTAATGTAATGAATTTTGTTGAATCAAGAAACAAAAGAATTGAAAATTACATCATACTCAAAGAAATAGATTAAATTCAGTTTGAGAAAGGTGATATTTCTAATATACTTCATATTTATCAGTGTTCCGTTTGGATCTGGTTCCTCTCCTTGCTATCCCTTTTCAGTTCGATAAAATAAAGGCATGACTTATTCATACAAACACACACAAATGAGTTATATGATGCTCATCGTGATGCTAGCTGTGCTGGTGCTTTTTGCTAGGTTGCACATGACGGCTAGGGCTGAACTGCCTTCCGAAGATACTGGTACCAACTTGTTGGTGACGTCCATTATGGTAGCAATCCTCCTCGTGCTTACTTCCTTTGTGTGGTTGCACGTATGGATTGATGATGCATATCTGCGTATCAAATTTGGTAAGGGGATCTTTCAAAAAAAGTTTTTGTTGAGTGATATTGTATCTGCTACCCGTGTCAAAAATCACCGATGGTATGGTCGAGGCATCAGAGTCTGGTTTTGGCCCTATATGTGGGTATACAATGTAAGTGGTTTCGACGCAGTAGAAATTAAAATGAAAAATGGGAGCATATATAGGATAGGTACGGATGAACCTGAGAAATTAGCACAGGCAATCAGTGACAAATGTTGTCGTGACTAAAAAATTTAATTTTTACTCCTACTATCATGAATGAACAACGAAATAAGACAGCAGTTAATCAAAATCGCCAAAGAAAAGATACCTAATCATGATGTTTCCCATGATTTTGAACACACCTTGAGGGTGTTAGCAAATGCTGAGAGAATAGCAAAAGAGGAGCATGGTGATTTGGAAATTGTTATTCCTGCTGCTCTCTTCCATGATTTGATCGTCTATCCAAAAGATCATCCAGATAGATTTAAGTCACAAGAAGAAAGTGCTACATGAGCAGAACTTATTTTGCAAACGCTTGATACCTACCCACAAGAAAAAATTGCACTAGTAAAAACCTGCATCTTGGAGTGTTCTTTTAGTAAAGGCATTGTCCCTGCTTTATTAGAATCCAAAATTTTGCAAGATGCTGATGGATTGGAAGCAACGGGAGCAATCTCCATCATGAGAACCTATGCATCAACCTGACAAATGAAAAGACCTTTTTACAATTCCGAAGATCCTTTTTGTGAACATCGTGAACCCGATGCTTCACAATTTGCCCTTGATCTTTTTTATGTGAGATTGCTCAAAGTAGCTGAAAGAATGCATACACAAACAGCCAAACAAATTGCCCAGAGAAGAACGGATTTTTTGATTCAGTTCTTAGATGAGTTTAAGTTGGAATTAGAGGGAAAATAATTTTGTTTAGTACAAAAAAAGACCAGAGCCTGTAAACAGGATGGTCAATGTCGGTAGTTTAATTGTAGATGGTCTTTTCCTCTCGGTTTGTTCGAGTCGATTGAAGGCTTACGCTGATTCCTATAACCGTACCGATCGCATAGAGCAGTAAGGAGACAATAAATATCCACCAGGCCGAGAAAGGGAGGTCAAATTTTGCGAATAGATTTACTATGCAAAATAATATGCCTACGATCCCGGGAAGTTGGAAAAAATTTGTCCACTTGCTTTTTTTCTTCAGGACAATTTTTGTTTTGACGGGATTTTTGTCCTCGAAGAAGACAGAGTTAAATTTTACTCCTGGAATTTCCAGTAAGTAAACATCCGTGTGCCAGCTGTGCACTTGTGTGCTCTCCACTGTGTACACTTCCCCAATCAGTAAGTGCTTTTCGGCGACCTTTTGGTCGGACTCGTACCCTGCAGTCAGGCTACTTACTATAACTTTATCACCATTTTTTGCGTGTATGTTCATCACATGTATTTTTACCCATACCTTGGGCGGTTGTACAATAAGTATATTTCTACGAAAGTCAATATCTATTTATTAGCCACTCATGCCTTTCTCCACCAAAACCACAGGAGCAGGACTCCGGCGATGGTGAGGTAGATATCTGCGAAGTTAAAGATGGGTCGATAGTGGAGATCGATGAAATCTCTGACGCCACCCAAGAAGATTCTATCCAGCGTATTACCCCATGCGCCAGCGAGCAAAAATAAGACGATAGTTCAGGGAAGCGCTTTATGTACAAGTGCTTGGTAAGCAATGACAGAAATAATAACCGCTCATCATATCAATATCCATACCGGGATGGGTATGCTTCGTCCACTCCCCGTGTTGAAGACCGGAGTCAAAAAACTACTCGAAGCTCCTCGTTGTGCATCAAAAAAAGCTCGTTTGCTGAGCTGATCCAGCAGGAGAAGTAGCAAAAGTGGTAGTATGATTTTATGCATTTGCTTGTGTTGAATAAAATGTTTGGATGTGTTGTCTGAGATGGTCATGCAGGTTGTCCAATGAGAGATCTGCCAAGGGACGTAAGCTTTCGAGAGGAAGGATTTGCATACGATGTAATCGTTGAGCGAGATGCCTCATATTTTTGCCTGTGGTATCTCCTCGCCATCCTCTTTCGAAATCGATCAGCCATACATTTGAAGAGCTATCAATTAGAATGTTTTGGGTAGGACGATCGAGTTCTCCATGAATGATGCCTCGCTGGTCGAGTTGATAGGCATGGTTCAGCAGTTGCTGGGTACAATTCTTTTGCTGGGTGTGATCTAATAGGGAGAATTGCTCTTTTCGCGTCTTCCCTTCAATCCGATAATACGAGAACTGATCATCATCTACCGATACAACCGTGGGAGTAAAGGAAGCACCGAGTTCTTGGAGACGTTGGAGCAAGAGAGCCTCCTTGCGAATCGCATCACGAGCCTCTGGCATACGAGCGATTTTGGTGGCAATGCGCGCTCAAGCTGGAGTGGTTGTGCAAAAAATATTGGCTCTCCGTCCTTGTGCTATGAGTTCCATACGTGAGGCGAAAGGGGTGAATGACCTATTGTAGGTATTTTGACGAGAACTGCAAGATACACTCTGGCTAAACTGAGGGACAAAGGTGAAAAAAATTTGTATAAAATGACCTTTTTGGCTATAATTTAGCAATACATTTATCTCCTTTTTTGTCCTATGCGTAATCAACCCTATTATCTTCGTAGTAGTGAAGAAGTCTTGAATAGTTTGAGCACGAGTGATGCGTGATTGGCAAATGAGGAAAGACTCCATCGCTTGGAGTTGTATGGAAGAAATCAACTGGTGAACGTCAACAAAAAAAGCCAAGTAGCGATGTTTTTGAGCCAATTTAAAGACTTGATGGTGATTTTGCTCTTGGTGTCGGCAGTGCTTGCGTATTTTTTGGATGATACGAGGACGACCATTATTTTGTTGGTGATTGTGGGATTGAATACGTTCATCGGCTATTTCCAGGAAGCCAAAGCGGAGCATGAGCTCGATGCCCTCAAAAAATTGATCAAAGCAAAAGCAAAGATATATGTCTGAGGGGTGCTACAAGAAGTGGAAAGCAGTTCGCTAGTGCCAGGAGATATCGTTTTCCTCGAGGCAGGAGATGCGGTGCCAGCAGACCTGAGAATTATCGAGGAACAAAACTTGCAGACGAATGATTTTTCGCTCACCGGTGAATCGAACCCCAAAAAGAAACATGAACATGCAATTATGCAAGAAGTAGAATTGGGTGATCGTACGAATTTGCTTTTTATGGGTACGACGGTGGCAATTGGCTCATGAAAAGGAGTGGTGATTTGAACGGGTATGGATACGGAGTTTGGTAAGATTGCAAAAATGAGCACCGAGGCAGTTGATAGCCTCTCGCCGATGCAACTTGAAATGAAAAACCTCGCAAAGACGTTGACGGTCGGTACAATCCTGCTAGGTAGTGCTCTCTTTTTCGTAACGCTGGGATTGGATTTTGGGGTCAAGGAAGCACTGCTGTTTGCCTTGGGTATTGCTGCCTCTATGGTACCGCAAGGTCTGCCTTCTCAAGTAAGTGTCGTATTGACCTCTGCTACCTTTTTGTTAGCAAAGAAAAATGCGTTGGTCAAGAAACTTTCTTCGGTGGAAACCCTCGGTGCTGTCCAAGTAATTTGTACTGATAAAACAGGCACACTGACCAAGAATGAAATGACGGTCGTTGAATGCTATACGTGATGAACGACCTATCAAGTCATTGGTACATGATATCAACCTCAAGGTGGAATTCAGGAACCTTCCGGGAAGGTCTTGGTTCCAACTGATCACACAAACCTCTTTTTCTCTGTGTGACTCCTCGCTTCCAATGCGCGTGTCCATGCACCAGATGTGGATCATCCATTGTGGTATGTCATTGGTGATCCTACCGAAGGAGCCTTGATTACTCTGTGAGGAAAAGCTGGATTAGTAGGTGCTACCTTGGAAGATACGTATCCTCTTATCAAGGAGTATAGTTTCGATTCCGCGAGGAAAAGAATGAGTTGTCTACGTCAACTTCCTGATGGCAGCTATCGTTTGTTCATCAAAGGTGCATTGCAATCTGTACTCGATACAGCAACAACCTATGCAGATGGTACACACCTTGTAGCGTGTAATACACCTATCCAAGAACAACTCCATACAATCAGTGATGAGCGATCAACCAACGCTATGCGTGTGTTGTGTTATGGATATAGAGATTTTGCCACTTTTGATCCTCAGCGAACCTATGAGGAAGTGGAAAAAGATATCACTATATTGGGACTAGTGGCTATGATTGATCCACCCAGAGATGAAGTGATGGCTGCTATAGAAGCTGCGTATACAGGACATATCAAAGTATTTGTGATCACGGGCGATTATGCGCTGACGGCACAAGCAATTGCCAAACGTATTGGATTGGATAGTCATGATAAACCACTCCTCGTCATACAAGGTACCGAGTTAAGAGCAATGTCTGATACCCATGTGATGCAAAAACTGAGCGGAGATGAAGCGTTGATTTTTTCGAGAGTCTCACCCGAAGACAAAGTAAGAATTGTACAACTGTGCAAAAAGGTTGGCTTGTTGGTAGCGGTGACGGGTGATGGAGTCAATGATGCACCCGCACTCAAAAATGCTGATATTGGTGTAGCGATGGGCAGAACCTGAACAGATGTCGCCAAAGAAGCAGCAGAGATTGTCTTGCTCGATGATAGTTTTGCTACCTTGGTGGATGCTATTCAAAAGTGAAGAGTGATCTACCAAAACATCAAAAAAATTGTGCTGTCCTGTATCACCACCAACCTGACGGAATTGACGGTTGTCTTGATATCACTGGTATTGAGTGGCTTATTTGGATTGCCCTTGGCCTTGATTACTGTACAAATTTTGGCGATTGACTTGATGGGAGAGATGTTTCCCCTAGCAGCATTAGCATGGGATCCTCCTTTGCGTGATGCACTGGCGCAACCTCCGAGAGATACACATCAGCATATCATGCGTAGACGCAATATTTTGGATCTGATATGTAGTGGCTTGGTGATGGGTGTCATTGCGTACAGTATGTATGTGCTCTACTTCGTCTTGCATGGTCAACCGCTCAATGCGATTGTTGAAGATTCACTAAGTAATGGATCTGCGAGATCGTTAGTATATGTGACCATTATCTTATCACAGTATGTGAATATTATGTCTCGTCGTAGTGGGACGCTCCCCTTGTTTTCTCCCTATTTCTGGTCAAATAAAAAACTTTTTGGGGCGTTTGGGATTGCGTTTGTAGGTATCCTCTTATTTATTTATCTACCTATGGCAAACACCTATTTTGGTACGTGACCCTTGGGGGCTTGAGAATGGGCGATGGCGTTGTGAGGAGCAATGCTCTATGGCGTATTCCGTGAGCGATGGAGAAAGCGTCGACCTACCGAGTAACCGATATATCTAAAATAACCTAAATTTTTTTGTTGCTTCCTCTTACATTTTGGTCATTTTTCGCTATATTTTGTGCTGTGTTTACAGCACTTTTTATTTGTTAATGTTCTGTTTCTACTCATGCAAAGAAGATATCCTACTCGTTCTGCGAGATCAACTAATGCTAATTCCTCATCATATACGGTATGGCTCCTTATCCTTTCTTGGGTAGTAATTTGAGGTGGACTCATTTATTTATTTTGGGGAGGTGATGATAGCAAAGATACGGACAACATCGATCAGTTATCAGGGAGTGTCTTAGCTAAGCGCGCAATTGGTGAAAAAATAGTCAGCGCCGGGACATTGACCGAGGAAGATGATTTTGATGTTGGGTATACGCATACGTTTGAAAATGAAAAAGGCGAGGTATTTGGTGCCAAAAGTAGTCTGCTTGCGCTCCAACAATATAGTGGAGAAGTGCAAATCAAAGGCGAAATTGTAGATATTCAGGATGACTTACCGATTCTCCGTATAGATGAGATTGTGAGTGCACGTGTTGCGCAAGAGCCTTTGGATGGTGCGAATGCTGCCTTTTATTACTTTGCTGCTCCAGGATTGGGAGTTGATCTCTCTATCTCAAAATGATATGGGGTCAAACAAGAAGGTGAATCTATTATCCTCTATGACAAAGAAGGAAACAATGAAAGTATACTCAATATCACTCCTTTCGTATGTACTGCGCAAGATCCTATCAAGGACTGTACGACGCTCAAAAGAAATTTTATAGAATTTGAAAATGATAGTTTCGTTGCTTCGCAAGGCAATACCTTCTACAATCTCGGCGAAACAAATACCTGGGTGACGTTTGCTCACGAAAATTGGGGATATTACATAGTACCCAAATCACAGCAAGCGTTGCTTGATTTCGCTCATCTGCTTATCTTTATGAATGAAGAGACTATCAAAAAACAAGCGATGACACAAGCGCCACTTCTGTGTAGAACTATAGATCAGACGTTGACTACTCCTACTACAGCTGCTATTACCTATCCACAAAAGAGTGTTGCACAAATTGCTATAGTAGGTACGACAGCTCAGTGACAACAAGTGAGCTGTACGTTGTCTGCACTTTTGGGTGCGACTATGCAATTCCGTTTGGAAACGTTTTCTCCTACACAACCTGAGCAAGCTATCCAACAGGAAGTCTTCACAGCCAGCGTAGAAGACAGAACTCCACCAGATGCTCTTCAACCTTGAAGCACAGGGAGTGCACCTACCCAGCCAGCATTATCTCTGACTCCTCCGACGATAGATGATGCTACAGACACTTCAGGATGGTTGACCTATGCATCAGTGAGAGGATATACAGTCTATTTCTCTTCACACAAAATTAGTTGGGCTGGAGAAATTTTGAGTGAAGGACCAGATTTAGGAATTCCTGGCCTTCGTTGTTGGTACAAAATTAATCTCGCGCAATGGGCAAATGCAGATAGTATCGAAACAGCACCTGAGGCGACTATTTATGAATGTATGTGATCTCCTTCGAGCGCTCAGTTACAAGCAAACAATCTCACCTCAGTTGGTAGCGCATCGAGTGGCCAAGTTTTCTATATGCAATACTACGCTCCTAGTCTCAAAGATGTACAAGTAATTGTGAAATAGTTCCCTCTAACCACTTTACTCCCCAGCAGGCTCGTATGCAAAAGTTACTCTCTTGGATGGATATGATCCTAGTAGCTCTCAGTATTGGCCTGATTCGTATCTATCAATACACTCTTTCACCAGATAGATGATTTTTGCGTTATCGATTACATGGGCGTGTCTGTGCGCACGAGCCCCACTGCAGTGCCTATGCAGTGCTTAGTCTCAGGAGATATGGTTTCTTGCAATGATGGTCACTTGCATTGAGGAGAATATATCATTGTCGTCCTGCTCATCAGATCACGTATGATCCACCTGTCTTGCGTGTCGTTTTTTTTGGTAGTGCTGCCATTGGTATTCCCGTTTTGGCACAACTCCTCCATGATCCTAGATATGAAGTAGTAGGAGTAGTCACAGTGCCCGAACAACCCATCGGCAGAGGTATGCATCTGCAGAAAAATATCATTGCGCGTTGGCTAGAGGAACACGCCTACCAAATACCTATCTTCACTCCACGTACGCTCCGTATTGATCACAAAACATATAGTGACGATGCGGTCTATGTCACGGAACAACTCAATCATCTTCAACCTGATATTTTCGTCGTCATTGCTTATGGCAAACTGTTGCCTGCGTCAGTGTTGGCCATTCCTCGCTTGTGACCTATCAATGTGCATGGATCATTGTTGCCTGCGTATCGTGGGGCAACTCCGTTGCAATCGGTTTTCTTGGATGCACAAGATGCATCAGGTCTCACTATCATGCTCATGGATGAGGGACTTGATACGGGCCCGATCCTTGCCCAACTCACGATTCCTCTCCCGCTCACCTGGACGGTGGCAGATCTGATAGAAGCCTGCAAGAGCCAGTGACCTACACTCTTGGTAGATACTGTATGGCAGTGGAAACAAGGCACCATTTCACCAAAAATCCAAAGTCCTACATCAACCGCTGTATGCCATAAACTTACCAAGGAAGATGGTCTCCTCGATCCCTTGGTGCTTCCGTTGTCAGCAGTCTATGCACGTTGGAGAGCATTTTTTCTGTGGCCAAAACTCCACTTTTTTGTAGGAGATAAAAGAATAACGATCGAGCATATAGCATTAGATGTTGCACAGTATGAACTCACGCAACATTTACCCCTCTTCTCTGCTACCTATACATTACATCCTGCAGTTATCTCTCTGCGCGTGACTCCAGCAGGCAAAAAGACCATGGAACGAAAAGCCTTCCTCAACGGACTATCTATAGCCTCTTTCAAATAAAACCAAAAAAAACCTCTCAGAGAGAAGGTTTTTTTTGAAAAGATACGATGTCTTAGTTACCAGTAGCAGCTGCTGCTTCTGCAACAACTTCTACCGCTGCTTCTGCAACAGTGCCTGTGTCAGTGGTGCCAGTAGCAACTACTGCGCCTGTATCAACGGTACCCGTTTCAACAACAGCACCTGTGTCAGTAGCAGGCATATCATTCTTGCCAGCATTTGGGGTTACATACCAATTGGTATCCATACTATCAAGATAATCATCAATAGTTGGCCATGACATAACGAGCAAAATTGCTGCGATACCAAACAAAATTACATACCAGGTGTTCTTCATTGTTTCTTACAAAAAAAAGAATAAAAGAGAAAGGAGAAACGCGTGCACTATAGCTATTTTTCGCATAACTACAATGATAAAATTATATATGTGTTTTTTGTCTCTCTGAAGTTGCTTAAACAATAGGCTTATTGAGCCTTGTTATACAGCAGACAAGTTGAATAATCTTTATGTTGCCGTTTTTTGTTTTTTGTGATATAATATATTTTCAAAAAAAGAACTTCACTACTAAATGAAGTTCTTTCTAGAAAAGAGATGTCTGGTAGGCTATTTAGGGAACGATCAAGGTAGCCGTATCATAGTAGATAGCCCCACCTTTGACTGAAATAGTTGCTCTGACTTCTTGTTTACCAGAAGGTACATAGTGTACCATGTTCTTACATTGATCATGTGAGCAACCATATACCTCACCATTGAAGTGCCAATCAATATGGGTGTATACAATTTTTTCATCGATACTAAACAGGACAGCACTTCCTTTGTCGGTACTTGGTTCATTCAAGACCTTGGTTTGAATGAGATCGTCTTTTGGCATAGGAGTTAGTCCATAGTTTGCAGCAGGTTGATCTGGCTGAGTCAAATCAGTGAGACTAGGGGTCTTGAGTTTTTTGAGTATAGCTTCAATCACTTCTACCAAAGTTACTAAATCAATATCGTATTGTACGAGCAACCAGTTTGCATTAAGTTTTTTGATGTTGGTGAGAAAGATAGTGAGTTTCGCCTGTTGTTTGTCAGCTGAAAGTGGGGTAAGGGTGGTTGCTATATATTGATACACCACAGGGAGATTTCATTTGAAGAAAGGAGCTAGGACATATTTAGGATTTTTGTGCAACGAGGTGAGCGCATTGAAGTAGGGTGCAATTGCTGTACCTCATTTCCCACCATTAACTCTCCCTGAGCGATATACTTTGCCATTGTACATTGGCTTGGCAGCAACGGTAGTAGTAGTAGTAGTAGGGGTTGGTGTAACCGTGCCAGTACTTACCGTGCCAGTACTTACTGTTCCGGTGTCTGCACCTTCCTCGAGATGACAATTGTAATCACAACCATCACCATCTATATAGTTACCATCATCACATTCTTCAGATGCTACGAGTCTACCGTCACCACAATAGTTGCCAATATATGCAGCTTGAGCCTGTGAGCCCAACAAAAAGATTGCGCCAACACTACAAGAAACTACTAGATAGCTCCACAGCATCCGTCTTAGTTTGTCTCACAATCAGAGCATGAAGCCCAAGAGCAGTATGGTCATAGTAGTTTTGTTTGTGTATATAAAGAGATAGCCTGAATTTCCAAAAAAATGAATTAGCATGATTTCTTTGGATTATTCAGTTACTCCAAACCTATTTATTTCTAAAATGATTTGGATAACTAAAAAATTATAAGCACATTTATTTATTTGTCAAATTTCTGTCTACTTTTCTGTCTACTTCTTACGCATAGTGAAAAAGTATACATAAAAAAAGGGACATTATGTCCCTGATAGCCCAAATAAGGTACTAAAAGCTACTCTCCGACAAATACTTTGGCGGGCAAAATAACCTTCTGAGGATCAGTTTTGGTATAAACAAAACCGTTTTGTGCGATTGCACAGATTTTATTTTTGAGTGCCTCATTTTCGGTAGGTTGCGTTCATAGCGGTATTTCACTCATCAGATCAAGCTCTCCTCCGACTACGGGGATATGTTCTTCTATGCCCAAACTTGCTAGCTCACTCATGATTTTTTGATAACTCATACGAATCCCCTCTGCTAGGCTACTTTCAGCCAGTTCTGTAGGGATATGTTGCAGCGTTTGACTCAATTGCATGACGCCAGGAAGCACTTTTTGTGCAACGATGACAAAGGTATCATCCTTGAGTTGGGCGTTTGCTGTATTTGTTCTTTCTATCAAAGCATCCATATCCCATTTGAGACGGAGATAGTCGGATTGGGCTCTTTTGGTGATTTCTTGGCTTTCGCTAAGTTGTTTCTCGAGCGTTTGGATACGTTGGAGGAGTTCCTCGTTTTCGTTTGCAGCTGTGGGAGTTGTTTCATCGATGGGAGGAGTTGCCTCCTCAGGGGTGGTAGTATCTTGTGTCATGGGTATGTTGGTGTGTTAGTAAATACTATCGATCAATCGTGGTGACTCCTGCGAGTATCTCAATACCACTTGCTGTACAAGCAATGGTGTATTCTCGTTGTGCTCACAAGTCTCCTCCATGGGTATAGAGATTCCGTGGCACTCCTTGTTTCTCTATAAACGTCTCACTCGTCTGTGCGGTGATAGGCTCGAGAGCGACAACAAGTCCTGGTTCTCGATACTGTTGGCGGAGTTCGTGATACGGTCGATTGTAGATATACGGACCTTCGTGGACGGTTGTTCCTACGCCGTGCCCGGTGAGCTGTCTAATGACGGCACACCCGCGTTGCGTGAGCATATTATAAACGGTTTCACCGAAAGGAAACATACTCTCCCCTATCACTATGGTTTTGATACCTGCGTCCAATGCTTCTTTGGTAGCCATGATAAGTTGCGTAGCTTGTGGATTGGTTGCTCGTCCGCCAACGACGACACTCACTGCAGAGTCTGCAATCATCCCTTGATAGGTCACACCAGCATCGATCTTGAGCAGGTCTCCGGGCATGAGGATGGTTTTGTCCGGTATACCATGGACGACGCAACTATTCACCGAGAGGCAGAGATTTGCTGGATACCCCTGATAGCCCTTGAATGATCCCGTAAGTTGATGTGCTTGCAGGTAGTCCTCTGCTCGTTTTTCGAGCGTCAGCAAAGCAACTCATGGCTGTGCCTGATCCACCAACGCACGCAGCAAAATAGTCAAATGCTTGCCCGCATGACGGATGTGCTCCACTTGCTCAGCAGTTTTGTATATGATCTTTTTTGCCATAGTGATCAGAGGTAGAAAAGAAAAATCAATGAGTATTAGTGCGTCTTTGGTGTCTCTTGGAGTGCGTCTACTCTAAATCCTGATGTGGCTACAGACCCTTCCACAATAGGTGCAAGTTGTGCAGGACTATACGCAATTGACTTGAGGACTTTGTGGTCGCCATCTCTCAAAACAATAAACTTCCCGTCTTTTTCTACGATATGACTTGCCATGTTTTTCTCAGCTACGTACCAGTCAGCAGTTGCTTGAGCCTCTTCACGGGTAGCACACGCTTTGCTCATATTGGAGCGTTGTACCTCGGCAAAGAGTGCAGCAAATCTGTCTTGGAGACCAAATGCCAATACTGCCCCACTCAGCACATATTGGAGATCCGTCAACGCATCAGCTACTTCGACGATATCCTTGTTTTGGATTGCTTCGCTCAGTTCATTGAGTTCTTCTTGCAACAGATTGATTCTCAAGTCACAGATCTCTTGTGCTGGGATAGCAGGCACCTCACCTACATACGCATCAAATAATGCATGAAATGCGTGCACATCGTTGAGTGCTTGCGGTTCTGGGAGTGCTGT